>CALKAL010000047.1 GCA_937983065.1 uncultured Bacillaceae bacterium
ACAACATCTCTAGCAACACAAGTGAAAGATAAAGCAACGAGCTCACAGCAATTATCAGAAGCGATGTTAAATACGTTAAAGGAAAGTAAAGAAGTCATTCATTCTTTAGTGTCAGGAATTCAAGAATTATCAAATGAACAAGAACAGTCATTAAATGAAGTTGAACGACTAGAGGATAATGCAAAACAAGTTGGCAATATTATTACGCTCGTCGGTGATATCGCCGAGCAGACGAATTTATTGGCCTTAAACGCATCCATTGAAGCAGCCCATGCAGGTGAACACGGTAAAGGATTTGCTGTTGTTGCCGATGAAGTAAGAAAATTAGCAGATGAAAGTGCCCAAGCGGTTGAAAATATTTCTAAACTAATTTCTACAATCCAAAATGACGTTTCATCGGTTGTCGTCCAAATTAATTCACAAGTTCAATCGGCCCGCAGTGAAGCTTCTAAAGGTGCAGAAACAAACGAAGTCATTGAAAAAATGTCTGACTCAATTAATGAAGTTGCTCATGCCGTTGAAGAAATTAGTACATTAGTTGATCAACAGTTAAACGCATTACAAAGCACGCTCTCTCAATCCCAAGAAGTATCAGCCATTGCCGAGGAAACATCAGCGGGAACTGAGGAAGTGAACGCAACGATCCATGAACAGACGACATTAATGAATGAAATTAATGAAATGAACACCGTTTTAATGGAACATGCGAATAAGTTGAAAAATCAAATCGATCAATTTAAATTGTAATCATAAAAAAAAGCTGAAGGACTAAAATAAGTCTTCAGCTTTTTTAGTTATTTATCATTAGACGGCAGGAGACTCTTTCCCAAAGTACATGAAGTAGTACAGATCACAAACATTCGCTTACATAGAACTCCCTATACATAGAGTTGATTAATATATTTATATTTGAACAACTCTCACCATCGTATAGACAAACACCACCAACAAAATAACCGCTAGCGCTATTAACCAAAACATCATTTTTCGCGTTGTTTTACGATTAAAATACCGTCCGCCCATTCCTTCAACAGGGGATATTTTGACTGCTCGTTCAGCAGGCAAGATTGAACCAAGGAGCCCAACAATGATTGGAACGAGACCAGTAGATAAAATCATTAATATTATCTTTGGTGGTAGTTGTTGCAAATTACTTGTCATCACTAGAAATGCAATTAATAAACCAACGAGTGCTGCAAATAAACCTACTAACATTCCTTCTATCCAAACAAGGAAACGCACGCTACTATTTTTCCAACCTACTGCTTTTAAAAGGGCAATTTCTTCTTGACGTTCAGCTATATTCTGCCACGTGATTTCCGCCGTTGTTAAAATTGCGATGATTAAAGCTACTGCAATCGCTGCATAATGAACAGGTCCTACTTCTAGTGCGACATATTGACCAAGAAAGGTCGTATACAAGGTACCCCTTAATTGAAAGGTTATGAATAAAAAGATAGTAAGTAAACTAGTTGGTAAGGCGATAGCTACGATTGAAAGCAAGCTTCTCTTCCATTTACCGATGAAATGATTGAAAGCCATGGAAAGGATTCCTTTAGTACGAATAAAACGTTTACTTGACTTACTTATTTCACCAGATTGAATGGCTTCATAAGGCATAATATTTTGTGCCAGAGAGACTGGAACAACTGCCCCTAGCAAATACACCAAAAATCCGAACAAACCTGTAAGGAAAAAGCGTATTGGATCGACTACTGCCCCTTCACTCATATAGATAAGTCCCAATATGAACCATGATAATAGTGCGACGAAAATTCCGAGTATGGTAGATTCCAAAAGTAGTAGTTTTCCTAATTGTCTAGGTTGCCATCCAATAGCAAGCAATACCGCAAATTCCTTTCTTCTTCTCAATAACGAAACAAGACTTGTCGACCAAACATAAATGACAGCTACCGACATAATGCTGAGAATCAAGCCCGAAAAACCAATTTTTGCTTCACGGAAAATAGTTATGGAACTACCTAGTTTAATCCAAGGCTGATGAAACCAACCGAGTTCCTCTTCACCATATACTTCTGGAACATTGACGAGAGTCGGCTGTGGTGATGAACCTAACGTGACATCGGTTATAAGTCCTGTCTCTTGTTCAATCTCCCTTGCTACCCGTTCAATGATTGACTGACTATCTTCGGAAAGATCAAAAACTCCTGAAACTTTAACTCGAATAGCAGAGATTGGTTCGTCCCCTGATAAAATTTCTGCTACCTCCAGGGTCGTCAACATGGCCGGTGGATTTGATAAAAAGTTGAATTGATCAAATGTTGGCTTTAATATTTCTGGGGGATTAATTGGATTTTCATTTTTATCTAACACAAGTTCTGCCGTATTTGGCCGATACGTTTCCATCGGTAATTCATTCGTTGGATCTTTTGAAATTTCTAATTGGCTCGGATCATAAAAACCAATCCATTGTGGATCGATAAGAGGATAGCCTCCCCCATTTATAAAACCGAATTCATTAGGTTTACGGAACGAATGATTGCCTGATATTTCATTTGCAAAAGTTTTTAACTGGTATGAAAATGGCCATCTTTCCGGATATGGACTTGTAACAGACTCATATTCTAATGCACTCGGTCGATAAATCATGCTTAAATGACTCATTTGTAAGGGATTCCCTGTTTGTAAATAGTCCTCTGTGACTGGTTCACCTGTTTGATAATCAATTCCCGATATACTATTAAGTAAATATGAGAAAATTTCTTGCTCTGTAAAGTGATAGGTTTCTACAGTTTCCCCCTCGAGAGTATCTAAATATTTTGCTCCACCTTCTTCCTCTAACTTTTCAAGTGTTTCACTAGCTGTCTCTCGATCAAATGGAATATCCAATCGCTCAATTTTATAATTCACATCTTTTTCAGCATAAGCTTGATTACTAACAATTACAGGGAAACTTGTTATTTTAGCCATATCTTCTTCATCTATTTCATCAGATTCAAAGACGGGCTCATGACTTATTTCCTCACTACTTGAGAAATATCTACTCGTTCCAAGTTCAACAATCGCCTCATCCAAACCAACTAATTTAGCTTCCTGTTCGGGATCAATACCCGCAATTAACATCGAACGCATTGTCGACAAATTTTGATGGGGAAAACCGATAAAATAATTCGGTCCCTTTTCTCTAAGTTTTTGTTCGACAAACTCTACCCATTCACCCGAAGGAAAATAGGTGTTAGTCGAATCGATATTTTGAGTAATTCCATCATCCGTTAATTCCTCTCTAGTCAATCGATATATTCCATCCTCTTCCAGCTCAAAAGATTCAAGGTATAAGGGATAGTCAGCATAACCGATCATCGCTATCGGTGCTGCTACTTCGACATTCTGAATGTTTTTAATCGTATTATATTGATCAAGCGTAATTCCACCGTCAATTCCGCTTAAATAGTTAGGGTCTAATAAATCTTCCTGCTCAGTGACACTACGACTTCCTTCTGGGCGTACGACTATATCATAAGAGGATTCCCATCGCTGCTGCAATTCATCGACAATGGTCGTTTGATTTACTTCTGATAGTCCAACCAAGTAGGTCAAACCAACACCAATAATAATGGCACCAATGATTGATAATACAAATGACTCTTTTCTTCGTCGCCAGTTTTTCCAAATAAAACGTATCATATGGCCTCACCTGATTGATCGGATTGAATGACTCCATCTTTCATAGAAATAACACGATTTGCTTTTGAAGATAGTGTGGAGTCATGTGTCACATATAACACCGAACAGCCTTCTTCCTCGTTTAAACTTTTTAAAAGGTCAAATATTTGCTCACCTGTTTCTGAATCTAAGTTTCCTGTCGGTTCATCTGCAAGAAGCCAATTAGGTTTATGTACAATGGCACGTGCAATGGCAACTCGCTGTTGTTGCCCTCCTGACAATTGGGATGGTAATGCATTCATTTTATCCGATAAACCTACTTGCTCCAGTACTTCCACGGCCCGTTCATGTTTGTCATAAGGAACTTTTCGGCCAAATAAAGGTGCCATAACGTTTTCAACAGCTGTTAATGTGGGTAGTAAATGAAACTGCTGAAAAACGAAGCCAATTTCTTCAAATCGAAAATCTGCAATTTTTCGTTTTGTCTTTTTCATAATATCAACCCCATCATACGTTATGTTTCCATTAGATGGACGATTAAGCGTACCAATCAAGCTGAGTAGTGTAGACTTTCCAGACCCCGAAGGACCGACGATGGCAGTCATTTCTCCTTTTGTAAAAGATAAATTGATATTTTGAATGGCTTCTGTATTAACACCATCCCCAGAATAAATTTTTGAAACTTCTAGACATTTTATCTCATTAA
>CALKAL010000048.1 GCA_937983065.1 uncultured Bacillaceae bacterium
GTTTCTTTTCTCGAAATATACTTTTCTAAATAATCATAACATAAGAATAACGTTTATTTTTACGATAGATAATTTTCGACGATTTTCACAATCGAATTTTTACTTTCATAAATTAAACTAACAAATTAGTTTCCTAAATAATAAAGGAGATTTTTAATCTATGGAACTTACATTAGCCCATTGGTTATATTTAATAGGTACAGTCGTGATTGTAATTACGATGGTTTTTAAGAAAAATGTTGTCGTACCTGCTTTACTATCCATCTTTTTTATTGCCTGGGTTTATTCTGGATCAATCATTGATGGGATTCAAGCTGTATTTAACGCCAATCTTGCCGCTGCTGTTGAGCTGTTTCATATATTTCTAATTATCGCAGTCATGACCGCCTTACTCGAATCGATTAGAGCCATTGGAGCAGATGAGCAAATGGTTAAACCGTTTCAAACATTTATGAAAAATGGCTTTCTCTCCTATTGGATTTTAGTCGTCATCACATATTTTTTATCACTTTTTTTCTGGCCAGCACCAGCCGTCCCACTAATAGGGGCACTTCTTATTCCAGTTGCCATTAAAGCGGGATTACCGCCATTAGGTGCAGCTCTAGCTATTTCTATTGCTGGTCACGGAATGGCCCTCTCATCTGACTTTATTTTAAAAGTGGCGCCCGAATTAACCGCTTCAGCGAGTCCCGAATTAAGTGCAGCTGTAATCGGAGAACAGACATTAATTTTATCTTTAGTGGCTGGAGCCGTTGCCCTTACGATTTCTTATTTTCTTATTCGGAAGTCGATTAAAAAACCGTCTGAAGAAAACTTAAAACAGTGGGAAAATAGTGAGGACGCAGACTTAGATTTAGGCAAAGAAGATATTGAAGTGAAAAAAGGAAAGCATAGTTTCGTATTTGCTATACTTATTCCAGTGATTTTTTTAATCATCGTCACTTATGTTGTATTAGCGACATTTACAAACATTGTACCAAATATTGAAGATGGAGCAGGGGCCGCATTAGTCGGTGGTACGGCTATTATCCTTCTCATACTAACTTCAGTTTTTAGAAATGTAAAACAGTCATTACAAAATGTCAGTGATCATATTACAAAGGGATTTGTATTTGCATTCAAAGTGATGGGGCTCGTCATCCCAATCGCCGCCTTTTTCTTCATTGGCAATGAACAGTTTGCAGGGCAAATATTTGGAACGGGTGAAAATGAAACCCCATCCTTTTTATTTGATCTCGTTCAAGCAGGGGAATCGTACATCCCAAACCATCCCCTCTTTACTGCATTTGGGATACTCATTTTAGGAATGATTACAGGCATTGATGGGTCTGGCTTTTCAGGATTACCCCTCGTTGGATCATTGTCTGGTTCATTAGCTGTTACTGGAGCAGATCCAGCTGTACTCGCCTCAATCGGTCAAGTCGGTGCTATCTGGGTTGGTGGTGGAACTCTCGTTGCGTGGTCACCTATTATCGCTATTGCAGGATTTGCTAAAATCTCTGTCATTGAACTCGTTAGAAAAAGCTTCATCCCAGTCTGTATCGGATTAATTGTCGCAACAATTTTTGCTGTAATCGTATTTTAATGAAAAAACATCCCGCTTTTAAAAAATATAGCGGGATGTTTTTTCTATTTTAAAAAGGATTTCACTTTTTTCAATCCGTTTTTCACATTTGGGTAACGAAATGGAATATCGAAACGGGTTGATTGTTTTAATACTCCTTTATAATGGGAGAACGTATCAAAGCTTGCTTTTCCGTGATACGAGCCGAAACCACTCTGACCAACTCCACCAAAGGGTAAATAGGGTGAGGCGAAATGATAGACGGTATCATTTATACAGCCACCGCCAAACGAGACATTTTCGATAATATCCTTTTCAATCGTCTTATTACCCGTAAATAAATATAATGCAAGGGGATTCGGATGTTTTGAAATCCCGTCTTTTACTTCAGCGATATTTTCATAGTCTAATATAGGGAGAATCGGACCAAATATTTCATCCTGCATCACTGGGGTGTCCCAATTTATATCCGTTATGACAGTTGGTTCAATGACAAGTCGTTCAGAATCACTCCTCCCCCCGCTAACAATTTGACCGCTACTTAACAATTGCGTTAACCGTTCGTAATGATTTTGATTGACGATATGCGTATATTCATCATTTAGAATCGGATTTTCGCCGTACAATTCGGTGATTGCCTCTTTTAAATAGACTAAAAATTGTTCCTTCACCCGTTTATGAACGTACAAATAATCAGGGGCAATACACGTTTGACCCGCATTTAAAAATTTCCCCCAAGCAATTCTTTTCGCAGCGAGCTTCAAATCGGCATCTTCATGGACGATACACGGACTTTTTCCCCCTAATTCTAATGTGACGGGTATCAATTGTTTAGAGGCTGCTTCCATGACGATTGACCCAACAGTCGTACTCCCTGTGAAAAATATTTTTTGAAAGGAACTTGAAAGCAGTTGTTGAGTCGTCTCTACCCCACCTTCAACAACGGTCACATATTGTTCTGGAAAAGTGTCTTGTATTATTTTTGCGATAATTTTTGATGTATGTGGTGTCAATTCAGACGGCTTTACAACAGCACAATTTCCAGCGGCAATCGCTCCAATTAAAGGTGACAAGCTAAGCTGAAACGGGTAATTCCACGGGGCGATAATTAATGTCACACCATAAGGCTCAGGGTACACATAACTTTTGGAACCGAAATGAGTGAGTGGTGTTTTGACTCGTTTTCTGCGCGTCCATTTGCGCAAATGTTTTTTCATAAAGCGAATTTCTTGTAATACAATTCCGAGTTCTGATGAGTACGCTTCAAATTCCGATTTATGTAAATCGTTGTTTAACGCTTGCATAATAAGCTGCTCATTGTTAACAATCGCGTCATATAATTGACTTAACGCGTTTAATCGGAATGATAATTGCTTCGTTTCACCTGTCTGAAAAAAAGCTGACTGTTTTTGCGCGAGCTCCATCATAAATTCCCCCTTTCAATTACACAATTTTTATATGCTTCGATGTATCATTTTTATGTTCTTTATAAAAGGCGACAACAGACTTAATCGCATCTTTAAAATCAGGACATGTAATACCAGATCCAGCTAAATCTTGTTCAGCTTGACTGCAATCATGCTCAGCTTTAAATATAAAATAATCTAGCGCCTCTTTTTCTACTTTCAACCATTTTCTCATAAATGGTATCGATAGCATAGCCTTAGCTAACGAGAGAGGAATCATACCAACTGGTTTTCGTCCTAAATATTCTTCAGAGACGATTCGATAAATATCTTTCATTTTATAAGGGTTCGGATCCGCTAAATGATACGTTTTTCCAACCCCTTTAGGTGAATGGCTTAAATATAACGACGCATTAATAATGTAATCAATCGGTACAAAATTCCCTTTCCCTTCTCCTTTACCTAGATAAGGAATGATCGGCATAAATTTTAATCTATCAAAAAAGTTTAAAATGAAATAAGGACCGTCAAATTTTATCGTTTCTCCTGTTTCAGAATGCCCCATCACAACTCCTGGACGAATAATAGTCGTTGGTACGTCAGCGATCAATTTTTTTACTAAGACTTCGGCGTCGTATTTCGTTTTTTCATAATGGTTTTTAAATCCTTGATGCATTTCTAATTCTGTTTCTAATATTTTCCCTTCTCGAGTACCCGCCACATAAGCAGTACTAAAATAAACGTAACGCTCTAAATGATTTAGCTTTTTAACCCAATCGTTTACGTAATATGTCCCATTCACATTGACATCGACAGCAAGATCCTTTGAAACAGCGAGGTCATAAATAGCTGCAAGATGGAAAACGTGGGTCACTTCTTCCTTTAATTTTTTATTCACCGCTTCTCCAATATTTAAATTCTCTTTTGTAATATCTCCTTCAATCAGTTCAAATAAATCTTCTTTCTCCTTGTAATCAAGCTCATTCAACAATTGTTGAACGATTTGCTCAGCTTTTTTCATCGTCGAAGGCAAAGAAAGCAAATAAATCTTTTCAATGTTGTCGAATTGTTTGAGTAAGCTTTTTATTAAATTGATAGAAATAAAACCAGGAAAGCCTGTGAAAAAATATGTATTCCCCAAATGTGACACTCCTTTTTATTTTCCTTTTCAAAAGCATGGATTTTTCGTGAATCAACTTACCAATTGTCATGTTACAATAATGATATAATTATCCGTCAGAATTGGAAAGCGGATCTTTAATTTATTCGGCTGCTAATAAATGCATTTCCAATCGAAGTGGATGCATACGTGCTAACCTTAGCCAACGCGATCATTATAGTCGAAACTATTATTATCTGATATAGGGTGAAGATAATTGTTAAAAGAAGCTAGTCATATATTAAACAAACATTTCGGATTTTCAACCTTTAAAGATGGTCAAGGTGAAATTATTGAAAATATACTGAAGGGCAATAATACGCTAGGCATTTTACCTACGGGTGGTGGCAAGTCGCTGTGCTTCCAAATTCCCGCACAAATTTTCCAAGGGACGACGGTCGTCATTTCACCACTTATCTCCCTTATGAAAGACCAAGTTGATGCACTCTCAGCTGCTAATATTCAAGCAACATATATTAATAGCTCCCTTCAGTCCTCTGAAATTTACGAACGTCTACAAAATATACGTGACGGAAAATATAAACTCGTTTACGTCGCACCAGAACGTTTTGAATCCGATGCTTTTATTAATGTACTTAATTTCATTGATATTCCGTTAATTGCCTTTGACGAAGCACATTGTATTTCTCAATGGGGGCATGACTTTAGACCGAGCTATCGTTCAATCGTGGATGCTTTAAAACGGCTTAAACATGACCCTGTCATCGTTGCGTTAACAGCGACAGCAACAGCAAATGTAGCTGAGGACATTCGTCAAATAATTAATATTGAAAGAAAACATACATATAAAACAGGATTTGCTCGTGAAAACTTATCTTTTCACGTTTTAAAAGGCGTCAATAAACGTGACTTTGTTTTGAACTATTTAAACGAACGAGCAAATGAATCTGGCATAATTTATACGACGAGCCGGAAAGAAACTGATCGGCTACACGATTTTTTAATAACGCGTGGGTTTAAAGCTGTCAAATATCATGCCGGACTTTCAGAGGATGAACGAAAAATGGCACAAGAAGAGTTTGTCAATGATCAAAAAAATATCATGGTTGCGACGAACGCGTTTGGAATGGGAATTGACAAATCGAACGTCCGCTTTGTCATTCATTACAACATGCCAAGAAATATTGAATCGTATTATCAAGAAGCTGGACGTGCTGGGAGAGATGGCGAGGAAAGTGATTGTTATTTACTATTTTCCAAACAAGATATTCAAATTCAAAAGTTTTTAATCGATGAATCGAATCTTGATGACATAAGAAGAGAACAAGAATATGATAGCTTAAATCAAATGGTGTTATATTGCTATACCGAGGAATGCTTACAACATTATATCGTACGCTATTTTGACCGCGATTCCTCCTACGGCTCTTGTCAAAAATGTAGTAATTGCACGGATGACAGAGAAAAAGTTGATATGACGAAGGAAGCGCAAATGATTCTTTCTTGCTGTAAACGGATGGGAGAACGGTTTGGCACGACGTTAATTGCCCAAGTTTTAAAAGGATCTAGACAGAAACGAATTTTAGAACTTGGCTTTGATCAATTATCGACTTACGGATTACTGAAATCGATGCGTGAAAAAGATATTGTTGATATGATTAATCATTTGTTAACTGAAGATTATTTACTGTTAACAGGTGGACAATTCCCTGTCGTTAAACTGACAAACAAATCGGTTGCCGTATTAAAAGGAACCGAAAAAGTCTGGATGAAAAAAGAGCCACTCAAAGTTATCAAACGAGAAGATGAAACGGCTGATCAGCAGTTATTTGAAATTTTACGCGTATTAAGGAAAAGGTTAGCTGACGATGAAAACGTTCCACCGTTTGTTATTTTTTCCGATGCAACTCTTAAAGAAATGTGCCGATATTACCCGACGAATCAAGCATCGATGTTACAAATAAAAGGTGTTGGTGAAACGAAGTATGCAAAATATGGTCAAAGCTTTATCGAAGCCATAACGAAATATGTTGGAGAAAATCAAATCGATGCAAATTCACGCTTAACTTCTGTAAAAATAGAACAACAGACGCAACCAGATGAACCGAGCCATCATATAACGTACCGATTATTTCAAGAAGGAAAGAAAATAGAAGAAATCGCGAAAGAACGTCAATTATCAAACATCACGATCCAAAACCATATTATTCGTTGCGCAAGTGAAGGAATGCCAATTGATTGGGAGACGATTTTTGATGAAGAAACTGAAAATCGGGTTCTTCAAATTATAGAAAATATGGATGACTTAACATTAAAGCCAATATGGGAAGCACTCGACGGCAATGTTGATTACTTTGTGATTAAAGCTGTTTTAGCTAAACAAAAGTACCATTAAAAAAAGAGGGAAATCCCTCTTTTTTTAATGAGCACCACAACATTTTTTATATTTCTTTCCACTGCCACAAGGACAAGGGTCATTTCTTCCTACTTTTTTTGTCGTTTGTTTTTTCTCCTTTGTTGATGTTAATGGCTGTAAAAAACGCTTTTCATACTCAAATACTTCATTCGATGTATGTCCTTTTAAAATCCATTGCCGGGTATTATTCATGAAATTAAATAGGATGTCCATGAAAGACTGAACAGCTTTTTCATTTTTAAATTCAAAACGCTCGAATACGTCTTGAATAATCTCGTTTGTAGAAGCGTCATTTTTCAATAAAAAGATAATTTCATCTATAATATCCTCTGCATCATCTTTATCAATGATGAATTGCTGAGTTAAAAAATTGAAAAACTCGTTGTAATGTTTGTTCCGATCAATAAAGTTTACACGACTTGCTTCAAATAATTGTCTTTTTGTAAACGGATAATACGGAATGTCTTTTCTCATATTTTGTTCGTTTTCTACTTTAATTGGGTCCATGACATCTGCATGAGTGATATAATTAGATCTAAATTCAATATCCTCACGATATACTGTTGCTTCAAATAAAATAGGATAAAACTCAAAAAAATCAACTTCTTCTTTTAGATAAGATTGAAGAAAATCAATTAATTTAGATGGTTTCAAAGCACCATAATAGTATAAAAGCCCTCGAGATAAGTTAATCCATTCCGTATTTCGTTTAATGATTGATCGGATTTTTAGTTCGTTTCTAAGTGAATTAATTATTCCAAATAAATCTTCAGGTATAGCTATAATTCTTTTACCGTTATATGTACCAGTGAAAAATATACCTGTATTTCTAAAGTAAGTAAGCTGTTCTAAATCATAATCATCTCCCGAAACAAAGCCACCTTGAGAGACAATTCGAGTCATTAATTTGAAACGTTCCTCATCCCACAATTGACTTAATTTAGGTAAGAAATCCACAATTTTTTCTTCTAACACAGATATAAGTTCCGCCTTCTTTAATTGACTCACATTTTTTAGATTTAAGTTTCTTCTAATTTCCGTAAGCTCATCTTTAGTATAATTTGACAACCCTTCATGTAGTGTAAACGGAATATCAATTTTACCCCAATATTTTTTCTCTAAACCTTGTGCTACTCGCAGCCACTGTGCCTCTAATTCTTCTTCAAGACGATCTAACTCAGGGTCGTTATAATTATTCGACATCATTTCACCTACTTTTTAATCCTTGTATTCATGATACCAATTTTCATAGAATTTTTACAATAAAAAAATGACCTTGAATATAAGGCATTTTTAATTGTTTTTATAATGTGTCATGGATTGGGCTAAATTACTGTTAAATCATTTGAACTAATCCACCATCGGCAATAAATTCTGCACCCGTGGAGTAAGTTGATTCATCAGATGCCAAAAAGAGAACAAGATTGGAGACTTCTTTTGGTTGTGCAAACCGCTCTAAAGGGATGTTCTCTCTAAGAACAGGTAGCATGTCTTTAATAGTTTCTATTAACGGTGTTTCAATGACACCTGGATGTACTGTATTCACGCGGATATTGTATGGTGCAAACTCAGCTGCTGCGCCCTTAGTTAATCCTCGCAGTGCGAATTTAGATGCACCATATGCACTCATATTTGCGCTACCGCGGAGCCCAGATGTAGATGAAATGTTGACGATTGAGCCACTCCCCGCTTTTTTCATCGAGGGAAGAACAAATTTCATACCCATGAACACCCCATCTTGATTCACGGCAATCGTTTGTCGGTACTGTTCAACCGTAGATTCCTCGATTGATACGTTGTTGTTAATGCCCGCATTATTAATTAACACATGAATCGGTCCAAATACTTCTTCTGTTTGAGTCACTAATTGCTTCCAATTATTTTCATCCGTGACATCTAATGCGATAAACGTTGCATTTTCACCTAGTGTATCTACAAACGCCCTCGCTTCTTCTGATTCCAAATCCGCGATGACTACCTTAGCGCCTTCTTGCAAGAAAAAATCCGCATGAGATCTCCCCATACCTCCAGCTCCACCTGTAATGACAGCGACTTTTCCATCTAAACGTCCCATTTTAATACCTCCCTATTTTTTGAAAAAGTGTGCATTTTATAGGATATCTAGCAAATAAGGAAAGTATTATACTTGTCACACAGCCAATGGGAACTTACTTTTGAAAATCCAATGATTAAACGAAAATTTGTGGATTAGAAAATAAAATAGAAGAAAACACATTTCGTATTTAAAGAAAGCACATCATTTCAACTCGTTTTAACATGAAAATTCATGTTATAATCATTAAACATAGGAGGGATTTTGATTGTTTAATAAAGTGAATGATCACCTTAATCGGACCGTTGAATATTCATATCCACCGAAGCGAATGATATCGCTCGCACCTGGAATAACAGATACACTGTATTCGCTTCAATTAGATGATGAAATCGTAGGAAGAACCCGTTATTGTATTTACCCGAAAAATAAAGTCGAGCAATCAGAAACGATTGGTGGAACAAAAAAGGTGAATGTTGATAAAATTCGATCCTTAAAACCAGACCTTATTATTGCTGAAAAAGAGGAAAACACGAAAGAAATTGTAGAAATGTTAGAAAAAGAATTTCCTGTCTACGTTGCGGAAGTTCAAACCGTTGACGATGCCTATAAGATGATTGAAAGTATGGGTAAAATCACCGCTCGGGAGCAACAAGCTGAACAATTAATTTCTTCTATTAAAAGTGGGTTTAGCGATTTACCTAAGGTCGAACATAAAAAAATAGGCTACGTTATTTGGACAAATCCGTATATGGTTGTTGGAAATAATACATACATCAACTCTGTTTTAACGCAATTAGGCTATGACAATGTGTTTAATCGTTTCGAAGGTCGATATCCTACAGTTACGCTTGAAGATTTGCAAAAGGCTGATCTTGATGAACTCTTTTTAGCAACGGAGCCTTTTCCATTTAAAGAAGAGCATCTTGAGCAATTTTCCGAGCTTTTACCAAATGTAAAAATTTCTATTATTGACGGTGAAATGTTTTGGTACGGTCCGAGAATGCTCGATGCGACTCAATATTTTCAAAAACATTTAACATAGCAGTAATCCCCTATTCGATTAAGAATAGGGGATGTTTATTTTAACTTACTTTTATCGGAACTCGGTTTGTCACCCGTTTAACTATGAGGTAGCTTAGTGAAATTAACGCTATACTTAACAATAATGCAGTGAAGAAGTTTAATGATGATACTTGAACATTTAACCAATTTAATATCGTGTTAGAAAGATTTCCTTCCCATAATAACTCAACCCCACTAATTACTGCTAAACCAATTAATACAAATAACAGACCACCTATTCCATATCGATAAAATCCAATTGATATAATCCAGCCCGCGCTATAATAAGCAATTAACATCATTATATGTTGAACAATGAATAAGATTCCTTCATTTTCAAACACGCCTAATTGACCTAAATTAAGTGGGGTGAACTCTCCAAGGACATAAGCTAATCCCTGTAAAATAAATGTAAAAACTGTTATCACAATTGCTACACCGATCGACGATAATACGATCCCTTTAAAAAATTGTTTTCTCGTCGCTCTTAAGCTTATGAAATATTCAAGAAACGTAAAGCAAACCATAATCCCCGTCACTAACATAAATATTTTTGATGGCGGTAAAGCTATTGATAAAAAATTGACGTCTATTACATCTGTATGATTAAAGAAAACACGAACGACAACAAATATTGCAAATACAATCGATATAAACCAAATCGCCCAATTAAGCTGTATTAAAAATGTATCCTTCGCAATTTTTGGACTAGCGCTATTATCTTTCATCATTTATTCCTCCTCTGTTAAATGAATAAATAACTCTTGAAGCGAAACTGGACCGACTTCTAATCCTTGTTTTTCAATTTCAGTTCCAATTTCTTCAGTCAAATTTTCATACACCGTCACTGATTTTGTCGGGCCGAGCTGTTTAGAGCCTAATCGATTCATGTTCATTGTGATAGCATCAACTTTTTCCGCTTCGCCAATAATTGAAAAAGCATGATTGACTAATTCATCAAATGGTTCATTAACGAGCAACTCTCCATTATGAAGAATGAGCACGTGATCAAATAAATAATCCATTTCCGAAACGAGATGAGTCGATAAAATCATCGTTCGAGGCTTTTTCTGTTGCACTTCAATAACCGCTTCATAAAACTTTTCACGAGTTGGTGCATCCATGGCTAAATAAACTTCATCTAAAATCGTAATCGGTGAGAAGTCCGCTAAGCCGAGAATTGCGTTGAAAGCAGACTGCATCCCGCTTGATAAATCTTTAATCGGTTTATCTAAAGGTAATTTAAATCGTGTCGCCAATTCTTCAGCATAGTTAATGTCAAAATCTGGTCGATAACGTTTGGCAAATTCGAAATATTTTTTAACAGGATCATATTCATACGTATAATCCTTTTCAAATAAAAAATTGATTCGTGGCATTATTTCTTCATTTTCAAAAGGATTTTCCTCCCCAACTGTTATTTCCCCTGAGTTCGGTTCTCGAAAAGAAGCTAATAGCGATAAAAGCGATGTCTTACCTGCTCCATTTCTACCGAGCAAACCATAAATTTTGCCGTGTTCTAAATGAAACGAAATATTTTTTAATACATCATCTTCTTTATATTTCATCGAAACATTTTTTGCAGTTATATTAAAATCCATTATTCCTTTCTCCTTTCAGCCGTTTAATCATTTCGAAAATATCTTGATCTGTTAAACCTAGTTTTTCAGATTCTTTAATCATCGGGAGAACATATTCATCGGCAAACGCATTCCTTCGATTTTGTAACAGTTTTTCCTTTGCCCCTTCTTGAACGAACATGCCGACACCCCTTTTTTTATAAATAATGCCTTCGTCAACGAGTAAGTTAACGCCCTTTGAAATCGTTATATGATTCGCTTTATAAAATTGAACCATTTGGGTCGTCGAAGGAATTTGGTCATGCTCCTTCAGCTCTTCCTTCACGATTTGGTCCTCTATTTTTTCTTTTATTTGAATAAAAATTGGTTTTTTATCATGGAACGTAAAGGCCAACTATCCCACCACCTTTATAATCATATAGTTATATAGTTATGTATATAAGTATAATTCATAACAAAACAATGTCAATACATTTCTTAAAGTTTTTTTAATTTGGGCTTTCCTAAAGATTATTCAATAAAAAAACTGACCCATTTATTAGGCCAGTTAATTTCTCATTAATAATTCGGATTTTCTTTTACATCAATCCAATAATCTGTTTTTTCAAGTTCTCCTGCTAATTGAAACAGTAAATCCTCTCGTCCCCTTCTTGCCATAATCTGAACACCAACTGGGAGTCTATCCTCAGTTAAATGCATCGGTAAGGTCATCGCTGGCTGCCCTGTCAAATTCGCCAATTGAGTAAAAGGGGTTCTCTCAAGATTTTTATTCGCTAATTCATCAACAAAGCCTGTTCGTTTTAAAAGACCGCCTAACTTTAACGTACTGACGATTTGAATTAACGTTTTTTCCATGCTTGATAATGCTAACTCACCAATTTTCGAAGGTGGATGTGCGGTCGTCGGTGTCATATACAAATCAAATTCATCGTGAAAGCTTTCCATTACAATCGCCGCTTCATCCCAATATTTTAAACTCGTTAAAAATTCTTCAGAGGAAACGGATTTACCGAGCAATCCTAACATCCATGTGGCTGGCTCAACTTCTTTAGCTCTTACCTTTCTTCCTCGTTTTGTTTCGATTTCTTTTAACGTAGATGCAACTTCGGCAAAATAGAGCATGAAATAACTGTTTGCGATTCTCTTCCCATCAACGGGTGCCTCTTTTTCTTCAACGTGATGACCCATCTCTTCTAATATTTTTACCGTTTTGTGCGTTGCTTCTATACATGCCTCATGAACAGTGCCCTCTATTGGTGATTTTGTTGAAAAGGCAATTTTTAAAGGTTGATCAACAGGAGTTTCAGATGCTTTTAAATAAGAGCCATTATAGGGTGGCGAAATAAAAGCATTCGTCCGATCGATCGTATATTGATCAAGCATGGCTGCACTATCTCTAACCGAACGGCTTAAAATATGATCGACTGAGGCCCCTTGCCAAACTCTGCCACGATTTGGCCCAATCGGTACTCTGCCCCGTGTCGGCTTTATTCCGAATAAACCACAAAAGGCACCAGGAATTCGAATGGACCCTCCCCCGTCATTTGCCCCCGCAATTGGGACCATCCCAGATGCAACGGCTGCAGCTGCCCCACCACTTGATCCCCCAGGTGTATGATTAGCATTCCACGGATTCCGTGCTGGACCATCAAGCTCGGATTCAGTAACACCCATTAAAGCAAATTCAGGGACATTCGTTTGCCCAAGAATCTCAACTCCTGCTTTCTTAACTTGACGAACAAATTCACTATCTTCCTCTGCCACGTAATTAGCTAGAAGTCTCGAGCCTGAAGTTATCGGCTCTCCTTTAGATTCTTGCGCAATATTTTTCGTTAAAAAAGGAACACCGCCAAATATCCCATCCGAGTTCTCATTTGGAAGTTCTTCAAACATGTTATGTATGACAGCATTGAGTTTTGGATTTTTTAACTTTATTTCGTTTATAGCGGCTTCTCTTATTTCATCTATAGTTACTTCCTTCTTTTTCACTAATTCCGCCAAACCTAATGCATCATATTGCTTATAATTAAACAATTTAAAATCCCCCTTAAATCATTTATTTTAACTTTAAGACTTTTCTTTAAACTTAATCATACCATAGTCCTTTAATTTATATTTTATGTTGAAAATATATTCCTTCTATCACTTGATTTAATAAACTATTAAAATTTATAGAACTAAAATACTAATCTTCTTCAAAATATATAGATCAGCTTTTACCCTACTTTATTATTTAATAATAATTTAGACCTACTAATATGTTAATTCATTTCCAGGGAAATAATTAATTGATATCAATAACTATATCCGCAAAGTTTACCTCTCGTCATTTATCAATCAAATAATCCAATTATCTACCAACACTCAATCATTGACAAATATTTCAACAATAGTTGACACAACTCTAATTCACATCTTTTTTACTAGGTCATTGTATCCTTTTCAAAATATTTAGATTTATCTATATTTAATCTATGACTTAATTTAAGTAGGAGAGGAGGATAATTTTTCATCATACTCAGTAGAATTTAAGGAGGTTAAATATGTTTAAGAGAATTACTGCTATTTTACTAGTTTTATTATTATCAATTGGTCATAGTAGTTTTGCGATGACTGGATTTACACCCCACCAATTGGATGTACAAAAGCCAACATTAGGGCAGCTAAATTTACAAACAACTGATTTAGTTGAAATGGATCCTACTGAAGATGTGCGTGTCATCGTCGAGCTTGATGGTGACGCTCCGATAGAAACAGCTACGAGAAAAGGGGTCAAATATGATGAACTACCAAATTCAGAACGTAAAGGACTTGAGATAGCCGCGAAAAACAGACAGAAAAATGCTAAAAACAAAATCCGTGGAAAAAATGTAGACATTAAATACCTTCAAGAGTTTAATGTCGTCGTTAACGG
>CALKAL010000049.1 GCA_937983065.1 uncultured Bacillaceae bacterium
TAGATGGAATGCTGAAGTGAGACAAAACTATGAAAAAGCGATAGATTTAGCAAAAAGGCAACGGAAAAAGAGAAAGAAATTAGAAAAAAGCAATATGAGTCCAGTGAAAACTAAACCAGAAACAGTCACTCAAACTCCTACTTACGAAACAGAGGATTTACCGAGCATTGATTCGATCATTTATCAATTACAGCAATACAAACAGTTGAATCAACAAAACCAAGTTAACTCAAATAAAGTAGCCGAATTGACAGAAGAAAATAAAAGGTTGAAAGAAGAAAATGAATCTTTAAGACAAGAGCTTGAAAAAATACAAAAGGAATTTCAATCGTTACAAGAAGATTATCAAACATTTATTAACATTATGGACCGTGCTAGAAAGATGGTCGTTTTTGATGATGATTCACCCTTATCATCTCCAGCATTCAAAATGGAGAAAAACGGAAACTTAACTCAAATTGCAAAATAATAATATAGAGCTGTTCAGAAGTTTTATACGAACTTCTGGACAGCTCTTATTTATGTAACTTAATACAACGCTCCATTCGCTTGCTTCATAGACAGGTAGATAATGAACTTAAAAGAATTCACATTGTGTTTGATGAAATCATTAATAAATCTTACAAGCTCCCACTAAGATCATCTTATAAATTAAAGATTACATTTGGCAATCGTCTTTTAAAATCTGTTAAAAACTTTTCTTCATCTTTTAGTGATATTTTCACACTACCGAAAGCACGAATGACCGTCCCCATTTAAATACATGTACGATTCATTTCATCGATTAGTTTCCTTTCAATGCAAAAAAAATGTTAGCTTCCTCCGCTTTGGAAGAGCTAACATAGTTAAAACGTTATCCGATATGTACAACAATCCCAACAATGCCGTCCATTCATAAAGTTTTGTACCCGCACTAGGCAGGTGGGTGTCCTGTTCTGCATTTTGTAAGTCCACTTAAAGAGGCTTTTACTCCACCCAGAAACGTCAGACTCCCGTATTTAAAGATGTTCGGTCAAAACAAGTGAGGAACAGACGCACATGTTAGGATTGCTATTGATTTGTTCTGTAATTGAATATTAACACATAACTTAACGTCAATCAATAAATAGCACGATATTTTTCGAAAGCAATTTTTACCATTATTCAACGGTTTTTTTCGACAATTTCAAATGAAGTTCTTCGAGTTGCTTTTCGCTCACATTCGCTGGAGCTTTCGTTAATAGGTCTGAAGCTGAAGCTGTTTTAGGGAAAAGAATCGTTTCCCGTAAATTCGTTTTTCCTGCCAGTAACATGACAATCCGGTCAAGACCAAGCGCAATTCCTCCGTGGGGTGGGGCGCCGTATTCTAATGCATCGAGTAGAAATCCGAATTGTTCGATTGCTTCTTCTTCTGAAAACCCTAATGCTTTTAACATTTTTTCTTGAACATCACGATGGTAAATTCTTAATGAACCGCCACCTAATTCAAAGCCGTTTAAAACGACGTCATAGGCTTGGGCCTTCACGTTTGCTGGATCTTCTTCAATCCGCTCTAAATCCCCTTCTTGGGGCATCGTAAACGGATGATGCGCCGCAAAATATCTTCCTGCCTCTTCGTCATACTCTAATAACGGCCAATCTGTCACCCATAAAAAGTGAAAAGCAGATTCATCAATTAATTTTAGATCTTTTCCTAATTTTAATCGAAGGGCTCCGAGGCTATCGGCAACAATAGGTGCATTATCAGCTACGAACAATAATAAGTCATTATTTTCACCGTTCAGAGTTTGTTTAATCCCTTCAATTTCCTCTTCAGATAAAAACTTAGCAATTGGTCCTTTTAGCCCATCCTCTTCAACCTTAAGCCATGCTAAGCCTTTTGCGCCATAAACGGATACGTATTCACCTAATTGATCGATATCTTTTCGTGAAAACTGATCAGCATTATTTTTAACATTAATCGCGCTCACTTTGCCGCCTTTTTCTACAGCTTGTTTAAATACTTTAAACTCACTATTTTTGACGACTTCACTTATGTTGACTAATTCCATGTCAAAACGGGTATCCGGTTTGTCGGAGCCGTATCTTTCCATCGCATCATCGTAAGTCATACGTGGAAATGGTGTCGGTATTTCAATTCCTTTCACTTCTTCAACGATAAACTTTAACATATTTTCAGTGAGAGCCATAATGTCTTCTTGATCCATAAAAGACGTTTCAATATCGACTTGCGTAAATTCAGGCTGACGGTCCGCACGTAAATCTTCATCTCGAAAACAGCGGGTTATTTGATAATATTTCTCAAACCCAGCTACCATCAATAGCTGTTTGAATAGCTGTGGCGACTGAGGTAAAGCATAAAACTCTCCTGGGTGAACACGACTAGGGACTAAATAATCCCTTGCGCCTTCAGGAGTACTCTTCGTCAGCATCGGCGTTTCCATTTCTAAAAAGCCTTGGTCGTTTAAAAATTGCCGAAAAGCTTGAACCGTTTTATGTCTTAGGAGCATCGTCTCTTGCATTGGCTGACGACGTAAATCTAAATAGCGATATTTTAAACGAACTTCCTCACTCGCATCCGTTTCGTTTTCAATTTGAATTGGGAGTGATTTAGCTGTATTAATAATCTTTACAGCGTTGGCAATGACTTCAATTTCACCGGTTGCCATTTTTTCATTAATCGTATGCTCGTCACGTTTTTTAACAACACCTTGAACTTCAATCACGAATTCATTTCTAATTTTTTCAGCGACTTGTAAAGCTTCTTTATTTATTTCTGGATTAAAAACGACTTGAACAATACCTGAGCGGTCACGTAAATCAATAAAAATTAACCCGCCTAAATCCCGTCTTTTTTGAACCCAACCTTTAAGTAGTACGGTATGTTCAACGGTATCTGTTGAAATTAATCCACAATGGGTTCGTTTGTTCATTGTACTTCCTCCTTCAGTTGTGCTTGAATGTACTTAACCACTTGATCTAATTGAACAGTCAATTCATTCCCTGTTTTTAAATTTTTAATGTTAACCGTACCATTTTCTAGTTCATTTTCACCAATAATAATCGCAAAAGTTGCATTTATTCGTTCAGCTTGTTTAAATTGACCTTTTAATTTTCTGTTTAAATAATCCTGGTCAGCTCGGATTCCTTCTTGTCTTAACTCATAAATTAACTTTGAAGCAAATGTTTTTGTCTTTTCCCCAATTGTGATGATAAAACAATCAACAGAATTATCAGTTTGCAGTTCAATTCCTTCTGCTTCTAAAGCCATAAGTAAACGTTCAACGCCAAAAGCAAATCCGATCCCTGATATTTCAGGTCCGCCTAAATCTTGAACTAATCCGTTATAACGTCCGCCACCAGTTAATGTCGTAATCGAGCCGAATCCTTCTGCTTCACTCATAATCTCAAAGGCTGTATGTGTGTAATAATCTAAACCTCTTACTAATTTATCATCGACCGTATAGTCAATTCCCATCTCGTCTAAATGAGCCTTGACGTCTTCAAAATATTGAGTTGATTCTTCGTTTAAATAATCTAAAATTGAAGGAGCTGTTTTCATCGCTTCATGATTTTGGTCAACTTTACAATCTAATAACCGTAATGGGTTTTTTTCTAATCGTTCTTTACAATCATTACAGAGCTCTTCCTTTACCGGTTCAAAATGATTAATTAAAGCTTCCCTATGATTTAACCGACTCTCTTTATCACCGATGCTGTTAATGACTAATTTTAAAGACTTTAAACCGAGTTGGATATAACATTGCATCGCGAAGGCAATAACTTCTGCATCAACAGCTGGATCTTCACTGCCAATTGCTTCAATACCGAATTGATGGAATTGGCGCATTCTTCCTTGCTGGGGACGTTCGTAGCGAAACATCGGCCCCATATAATACAATTTAGACGGTTGATTCGTCTGTCCGTGTAATTTATGTTGAACGTACGATCGCACAACGGGGGCTGTACCTTCAGGGCGTAATGTTAAGCTACGTCCCGAACGATCTTCAAATGTATACATTTCCTTTTGGACGATATCTGTTGTCTCTCCTACCCCTCTTTGAAATAATTCAGTGCTTTCAAACATCGGTGTTCGAATTTCTTTATAATTATAAAGGGTTGCAAGATGTTTAAGTTTATCCTCGACAACATGCCATTTATGGGTCATTTCTGGCAATAAATCTTCTGTCCCCCTTGGAGATTGAATATTCATTTTTAATTCCTCCTTAAATTAAATGTTTTAAAAATAAATAAAACGCCCCTATCAAATTAATGATAGGGACGAGATTTCCCGTGTTGCCACCCTGATTAAAACGACATAATCGTTTTCACTTCATTCGATAACGCTCGATTAGCGACCAGCACCTACTTAACTTTCAGTGTGGTACCTCCAGAATGTCTTTCATAAAGTCGACGTATAGAATTACTTTCAGCTACTGTAATTCCTCTCTGTTTACACGAACCTTTACTACTCTTTCTTTCATTGGTATTCATTATTCTGTTATGATTTCAAATTATCATATAACTTTTTTTTGAATCTGTCAATTCATTTATGCTTTTGAATCAATAATTAATGTAACTGGCCCGTCATTCGTTAAAGACACTTTCATATGTTCACCAAAAACTCCTGTTTCAACTCCAATTCCAAACTCTCTTACCTTTTCATTAAACTGTTCATACAAAACGTTCGCCATTTCAGGTTTAGCAGCTTGCATAAAATTCGGGCGTCTTCCTTTTCGACTATCCCCGTACAATGTGAACTGAGAAATCGATAATAGTTTGCCGCCAACATCTATTAAAGATAAGTTCATTTTACCTTCGTCATCTTCAAATATTCTTAAATTCACAATTTTTTCCGCTAAATAGTTCACATCTTTTTCGTCATCATCATGGGTAACACCGAGTAACACGACTAAACCGTGACCAATTTCTCCTGAGGTTTGTCCATTAACTTGAACGGAGCCTTCTGTTACCCGTTGTATCACTGCGCGCATAAGTCATTCTCCTTAATGTATCGTTCTTTGGACAGCAAAAACGTCCTTAACTTGTTTAACTCGGTCGACAATTCGTTGCAAATGATCGACGTTATGAATCAGAATAGTAATGTTTACGGTAGCTATTTTGTTACGACTCGTTTTACCTGTGACGGCGGTAATATGCGTGTTCGTATCATTTATTTTTTGTAAAATATCATTTAATAAACCGTTGCGATCAAAGCCAGAAATTTCTAAGTCAACACTGTAGCTTTTATGTTCTTCATAATGAACATCCCACTCAACATCAATTAATCGGTCCTCTTCACCAGCGCTTACGTTTGGACAATCAGTGCGATGGACGGAAACACCACGACCTCGTGTAATAAAGCCAACAATGTCATCGCCAGGTATTGGATTACAGCATTTAGATAATCGAACTAATAAATTATCTACACCTTTAACGGTTACCCCAGGACCTGATGTTCTTCTTTTTTGGCTCGGTAAATCTTGTTGAACACCTTTCAGTGCTTCTTCTAAATTATTTTTCTTCTCCTCAATTCGAACTTTTTCTGTCAACCGGTTAGCTACTTGTTGTGCTGTTATGCCTTGGTAGCCAACTGCGGCGTATAAATCATCTTCATTTTTAAAAGAAAAGCGATCTAAGGCAATTTGAATATTTTCTTCTGTCAATATATCTTTTGGGATAAGGCCTAAATTTTTAATCTCTTTTTCTACTTGTTCTTTACCCCGTTGAACATTTTCATCTCTTCGTTGTTTCTTAAAAAACTGTTTAATTTTATTTTTCGCTTGCGACGTTTGTGTTATTTTTAACCAATCTTCTGAAGGTCCATAAGAATGCTTCGACGTCATAATCTCTATAATATCGCCTGTTTTTAATTTATAATCGAGGGGCTCAATTTTTCCGTTAATTTTTGCTCCAACAGTACGGTTACCGACCTCCGTATGAATCCGATAAGCGAAATCTAATGGGACTGAACCACTCGGCAACTCAATGACGTCTCCTTTTGGGGTAAACACATAAACCATATCTGAGAAGAAATCAATTTTTAACGTTTCCATAAATTCTTCAGCATCGGTCGCTTCGTTTTGCCATTCTAAAATCTCTCTAAACCAAGCGAGCTGCCGTGACATATCTTCTTGATTTTTATCATGTTTGCCTTCTTTATAAGCCCAATGCGCAGCAATTCCGTACTCAGCAATATCATGCATTTCCTGTGTACGAATTTGCACTTCTAATGGTTCGCCTTGTGGGCCAATAACTGTCGTATGGAGTGACTGATAAAGGTTCGGTTTAGGCATCGCGATATAATCTTTGAATCGGCCAGGCATCGGCTTCCAGCACGTATGAATAATCCCTAAAACCGCATAACATTCTTTAATACTTTTAACAATCACCCGAACGGCTAATAAGTCGTAAATTTCATTAAAATCCTTCTTTTGATGAACCATTTTCCGATAAATACTATAAATATGTTTTGGACGCCCAGAAATATCTGCGACCATATCGACTTCTTTTAATTGATTTTGAATTTCGTCAATCGCCTGCTCTATAAACTGTTCCCGATTTTCCCGTTTCTGTCTCATTAACTGGGCAATCCGATAATATTGCTGAGGTTTTAAATATCGTAAGGCTGTATCTTCTAGTTCCCATTTGATTGTTGAAATCCCTAAACGATGAGCTAATGGGGCGAAAATTTCTAACGTTTCATTAGCTGTTCGACGCTGCTTCTCTTCAGGCATAAAAGCTAACGTACGCATATTGTGAAGGCGATCAGCTAATTTAATTAAAATGACGCGAATATCCTTTGCCATTGCAACGAACATTTTTCGATGGTTTTCTGCCTGTTGCTTTTCTATAGATTTATATTTAATTTTTCCTAATTTAGTCACACCGTCAACGAGCATCGCAATTTCTTCACTGAAATGATGCATTAAATCGTCATAGGTCACATCTGTATCCTCTAACACATCGTGAAGAAACCCACTGGCAATTGTTGCAGGGTCCATTTCTAATTCAATTAAAATGCTCGCTACTTGAACAGGATGCGTAATATATTCTTCACCTGATTTTCTAATTTGACCTTTATGGGCATCTTTAGCAAATTGATAGGCCCTTTTTAATAAGGCAACATGTTGGTCATTTAAGTAACGACTCGCATCTTTTAAAACTTCTTCGATTGTTTTTGACTTGTTTTTCGCCATTATGATCACCTTAAAAAGATACTTTCTGTCATGTACATATATATGTAAAACGGGTTATAACCATTCAATGACAATAGTATGTATTAGATTAATTATAACAATTTTCGACTTTATGACAATATAGCTGACTCAAAAGAAGAGTCAGCTATATTGTCTAATCACCATTTATTTCATTTATTTTTTAAAATTCCATTAAAGTAAATACGTCATAGCCTTTTAATTTATCTTTCCCATTCAAGTAAGTTAGTTCAATAAGGAATGCACAACCTACTACAATTCCACCAAGCTGCTCGACTAACTTAATCGTCGCTTCAATTGTCCCGCCAGTAGCTAATAAATCGTCTGTAACTAGCACTCTTTGACCAGGTTTTATCGCATCTTTATGAATTGTAAGGATATCTTTTCCATACTCAAGACCATAGTCAACCTTTATAACTTCCCGTGGTAATTTACCTTCTTTTCGAACGGGAGCAAAGCCGATTTCTAAGGCGTAGGATACTGGACAACCGACGATAAATCCTCGCGCTTCAGGTCCGACGATAATATCGACTTCCTTCTCTTTAGCAAAGTCAACTATTTCATCAATGGCAGATTTAAATGCTTTTCCATTGTCCATTAACGTCGTAATATCCTTAAATGTAATCCCTTCATGTGGCCAATCTTCGACTATCGTTACATATTTCTTATAATCCATGGACTACTTCCCCTTTCAGCTTTGGCACATCGATATGGGTCAACATCCATTCTTTTAATTGCCCATAACTTGAGTAGTATAACGTCTTTTCAACTTGTACAGCATTCATCTTTTGTTTGTACGTTTTTGATGTCGATAATGACTGCTGTTTCACATTTTTTTGAAAAACAATTTGACCATTTTTAATTGTAACAAACTTTAAATCTAAAAACACGTTTAGCATAAAATTTAATTGATCAATTGTCCATCTTTTCGCATCTGCTAGCATTTTCTTATCTCTTTCATTTATGATCTTATGCTTTGCTAACGTTTTATAAAGGTTGATAAATTCATCTCTCGTTGGCAATTTATCAAAATAATGATCATCTTCCGTTTGAAAGCAGACATATATGCTATTAAATCGTTTCATCGACAATAAATTAGATAAATCCTCTAGTTGATTAGGTAAATCAAATAAGACGAGATGATGATAGTCTTCTAAAATATTTGCAGTCACATCACTAAAGTTAATGACAGGTATTTGCCATTCACTAAAGTCATTTTGTCCATTAAAACCGACGATGATTGTTTGCTCTTTAACGATTAAGTCTTTTAAATGTTGCTTATTTTTAACGCCACGATAGTCAAAAATTTGTACTTCATCAGAGGATAAATCCTTTAAAATCATCTGTACTTTTTTTCTTCCATTCCACTCATTAATTTCAATTTCTCCAACTAGATGAGCGTTTGATCTTAAGGCAAGCTGTTTTGCAATGTCACCAAAATGAAAACCAACAATATCAAATTGAACATCCTCTTTTAGTCCGACCATTTTAATGTGATTCTTTTTCGCACCGATTTGTCGGATTTCTTGAATCGTTACATCACTCAATTTAAAAATGGGTTTCGGATTTCCCATTCCAAATGGGGCAAGTAGATTAATTTGCTCTGGTAAATTCAAATCTAAATCTAATATATCTAAATCTAATTCCACTTCAATTTTCGGTACAAAATCTTCTTCAGTTAATGTTTCTTTCGCTCGTTTGTTAAAAGCATCTCTTAATTCGGTTATGCTATGACTACTAACCGTCATCCCACAGGCTTGCTCATGTCCGCCAAATTGTAAAAATAAATCCTTTAATGCCATCCCGTGTTTAAATAAATCAAAACTAGGAATACTTCGTCCACTTCCTTTTGCTTCTTTTGTTTCAGAATTAATTGAAAGCATGAATGTTGGTCGATTGTATTTATTAACAATTCGGGAGGCAACAATTCCTAATACGCCAGGGTGCCAATTTTCTTTAGCTAAGACGAAAAAGGAATCACCTTTATAATATGCTTCGATTTCTTTAAATGCTTCCTCAGCAATTGTAGTGACTAGATTTTGCCTTTCTTCATTTAAGCGTTCGATTTCTTCGGCATAACTAAAAGCAATTTCTTCATCATTTTCTAATAATAAATCAACAGCAAGAGATGCATCTTGAAGTCTACCTACTGCATTTAGCCTCGGACCAAATACGAAGCCAATTGTCTCTTCTGTTACATAATCAGCCTTTGCTATTTGTTTAATGGCCGTTATCCCTTTAGATTGCGATTGATTCAATTGTTCGATTCCTTTTTTTACGAGAATACGATTTTCATCAACTAACGGAACTAAATCGGCCACTGTTCCAATCGCGACGAGTTCGAGAAGTTCTTCTTTAATATCACCTAATAATGCTTGGGCGAGCTTGAAGGCAACTCCGACACCTGCCAGCTGTTTAAAGGGGTATGCATCAGCTAACAACGGGTGAATGATTGCATAAGCATCTGGGATTTGTTCTTGAACCTCATGATGGTCTGTAATAATTAAATCAACTTGTCGTTCTTTTAAAAGCTGAGCTTCTTTAATACCTGAAATGCCATTATCAACGGTAATAATTAAACTAAAATCATTATCACAAGCTTGTAAAAATGTCTCTTCATTCGGACCGTAACCCTCTTCTAATCGATGGGGAATGTAAAAATAAACATTTGCGTTTAATTGAGTTAATACATTCATTAAAAGTGCCGTTGAAGTGACACCATCCGCATCATAATCACCGTAAATTAATATTTTTTCATTATGTTTAATCGCTTCTTTAATTCTATGTACCGCCTTTTCCATGTCTGGGAATAAAAAAGGATCATGCAAATCATCTAGTGTTGGATATAAAAATTGCTTTGCTTCTTCTGTCGTATTTATCCCTCTTTTATGGAGCATACGTTTAATTGTGCTCGAAATAGGCAAATCAATTGTTTCATTCTGCTCATCATTCTGTTCAACTAACCATTTATGTTTGCTTTTTAACATGATTTCACTCCTGACGAACCCATTATACTAGAAATAGAGGAATATTGATGTTTCTAACTATAATAATTAACGAGATTTTTTAAAAAACACATGTAAACGACCCTAAAAATGATTTGCATTTATTTTTAGGGTCGTTTTATTTAAAGCTTATACACGTAAAAAATTGCGCAATATTACACTTGAGGACCGCCAGTTTTTTTCTTTTGACGGTTTTCAATCGGATTTTTTTCAATCGTTTTACCGCGCCATACTAACCAAAGCTGAGATGCGATAAATAAAGATGCGTAAGCCCCTGCAATTAAACCGACAATTAATGCGAGGGAGAAGTACGTAATCGCTTGAGCGCCCAATAAAAAGAGCATGAGTGCAGCGAAAATGACTGTAACCACTGTATTAAAGCTTCGGCCTAATGTTTGCATTAAACTTCTATTAACTACTTCAGCTAAATGGTCAAAGGTTTTCACTCGTTTTTCAAGCTGCAGATTTTCCCTTATTCGGTCAAAGGTTACGATAATATCGTTGATGGCATAACCGACAACGGTTAATATCGCGGCAATAATCGTAATATCAAATTCAAATTGAAAAATACTAAACAATGCTAAAATGTTGAAAGCCCCAAACATTAACGAGATTATCGCTGTTAAAGCATAAATATGTTCGAATCGAAAGGCGATATAAATTCCAATACCGATTGCAGCAAATAAAACAGCATATAACGCATTTCGGGCAATTTCTTGTCCAACTTTCGGCGATACTGTGCTTACACTCGGTTGATAGCCGTACAACTGTTCAAAGTGATTATTCACTAAAGCAACTTGCTCTTGGTTAAGCACAGAATCAAAACGGACCATACTATGTTCATTTTGATCCCCTGCTAAAACGACTTGTTCCGGCTCTAGTCCGAGACTTTCAAATTCTTGAATCATTTCCTCTTGCGTTAATCCACCATCTGAAACCACTTGAACGCGAGAACCACTTACGAAATCAATCCCTAAATTCAAGCCTCTTATCGTTAAAAATCCGACACCGATAATCACGATGGCAATCGATATAACAAAAAACTTTTTCCGATGTCTTACAAAATCAAATTGTTTTCCGAAAAAGTGTGGTTCAACGGTTTCACCTTTAGAAATATCTTTAATTTCTTTCGGATTAACACCAAACCATCTCGGTTTTTTATTTAAAGCTTTACTTTTCACCCATAAACTAAGAAGTAGTCGGGAACCGTAAACAGCGGTTATAAAGCTTAATAGTATACTAATAATTAACATCGTTGCGAACCCTTTAACCGAGCTCGTTCCGAAGTAAAATAGGACGATAGCAGCAATAAGTGTCGTAATATTCGCATCTAAAATTGTAACGAAGGATCGTTTATTTCCAGCTTTAAAAGCTGACATTAACGTTTTTCCAGCTTTTAATTCTTCCTTCAATCGTTCGTATGTCAAAATATTTGCATCAACCGCCATACCAACCCCGAGGACGAGAGCGGCAATTCCAGGTAACGTCAATACTCCATTTAATGCACCAAATACGACTAGAACGAGGTAAATATAAATACTTAATGTAATTGTTGCGATAACCCCTGGAAAACGGTAAATAACAATCATATATATAAAGATTAATGCCACACCGATAATACCAGCTATTACCGTTTCATTTAATGCCTGTTCACCAAATTGGGCACCGACTGAAATTGAATAAACTTCTTCTAAATTAGCAGGCAGTGACCCTGAGTTTAATAAATCAGCGAGTTGCTTTGCCTCTTGAACGGTGAAATCACCTGTAATGACAACATTCGTTCCAGGAATAGGGCCATCACGAATTCCAGGAGCAGAAATAAACTTTGGCTCAGGCTTCAATCGCTCTTCTATATATGAATCTCCTTCTTCATAATCAAGCCAAATGACTAATAAATTACTTTCTCCATAGATTTCGTAAAGCTCTTCATCATGTCGTCTTTCATAAACTTCTCTAGTCACATCTTCAAAATTTTCGTATTCACTATTCTCAAACGTTCGTTTTACTTGTAAAGAAACAACTGGAGTATTGCTAGTCGGATCAAAATCTTGCCGTGCACTTCCTTCAACGAGCTCTGATCCATCGAAATATAGTTTATCATCAACACCGCGGAATTCTAATCGAGCAGTCGTCGATAATAAATCTCTTGCCTCTTCTTGATTATGTACGCCAGCAAGCTGAACCCGAATTCGATTACTACCTTCAATGTCGATTTGCGGTTCATTGACACCTAAAATATCAATTCGTTTATACAAGCTTTGAACGACCGCATCTAACATTCGATCATTCACATCTTGTCCCTCATTAATCGGCTCAATCTCATAAAGGAGCTCAAATCCACCTTGAAGGTCTAACCCTAAATTAATATTGTTTGCTGCGGAATTCGTCGTTGCCCCAATTAACCCACCGAGCGCTAACACGATGAGAAAGAACGTTATAATTCTTCCTTTTCTGTTCATATACTTCTAATCCCCCTTGATCCTTCCTGGCACATATAAGTTTAATGACGTTCTTCCCATTGTTTTAACGCTTCAATCTGTGCCATTAAATCTTCATTTTGTTGATGCATTTCAACGGTTAAAAAGCTCATATATTGATTGCCTGATAAGTGTAATATATCTTGTACAACTTCATGAAGGCGTTTTTCATTGTTTTTCCGCCATACTTTTTGAAGTAAACATTGCCAAACTTCTTCACTATTTGCTTTCTCATAACCTAATAATCGCAATTCTTCAACTTTACTATCAAGCACGTGCTGAATCACAGATCTCCAGTCATTTACGTTTCGGATGTTAGCTTCCAAAATTGATGTCCCCCTTCTAAAGGTAAAAAGCGATGCATGACTCGTACAACTATTAGCATATAAATTATTGTACCGAATTTTCATCTCTTTGAGAAGGTAGGCATAAAAAATATGTCAAAACAAACATTTATAAAAGGAGCTCTCATTTTAATTTTTGCCGGTATGATTAGCCGACTACTCGGGTTTGTCAACCGAATCGTCTTAGCTCGACTACTAGGTGATGAAGGTGTTGGCATTTACATGTTAGCCTTGCCCGCCTTATTTTTAATGATTACATTATCACAAATCGGCATACCAATTGCCGTTTCAAAATTAGTTTCTGAGGCAAATGTTCAAAAAGATCGAGCACGTGTGAAAAAAATATTATTTCTTTCTTTTACAATTACCATCTCTTTAAGTTTAATTTTAACTGTAGCGTTTGCTTTTTTAACACCGTTTATAGCGAATCATCTATTAATTGATGATCGGACGTTTATACCGATGTTAATGATTAGTCCGATCATTCCGATTATTGCTATATCCGCTGTGCTGCGTGGTTATTTCCAAGGGATGCAAAATATGAAGCCCCAGGCGATATCGCAAGTCATTGAGCAATTCGTTAGAATATCGCTTGTTTTTATATTAGTTAAACTACTTCTCCCCTATGGAATAGCTTTTGCTGCAGGTGGAGCGATGCTTGCTGTCGTTATAGGTGAGCTCGTATCTCTCTTATACATTTTTTACTGTTTCAAAAAAGATAAAAATCGTCCGAAAAACTTGTTTAGACGTTTTTCGTATTTAAACTTAAGAAAAACATTTTCCGATATTATCCAAATTGCGCTCCCTACTGCAGGCACACGACTAATCGGTTCTGTGACCCATTTCTTGGAACCAATTTTAGTATCGCAAAGCTTATTTATTGCAGGATATACGATTTCACAAAGTACGACCCTTTACGGTCAATTAACAGGCTACGTCATGCCTTTGTTATTACTACCGACATTTATCACTTACTCTTTATCCGTTGCGCTAGTCCCGTCGATTAGTGAGTTTAACGCACTCAATCATCAAGTGTCTGTTCATTTTAGAATTAGACAAGCGTTACGTTTATCCTTTGCTTCTGGAGGAATTGTGACGGTCATTTTTATATTATACGCCTATCCATTGCTCCATTTCGTATACAATAATGTAAATGGAGCGAGTTTTTTAACGTTTATGGCACCATTTTTCTTATTGCTTTATTTCCAAGCACCTTTACAAGCTGCGTTACAAGCACTTGATTTTGCAAAACAGGCAATGTACAACAGTTTAATTGGGTCAATCGTTAAATTATCGACGTTATGGATTTTAGCGACAAAGCCCTCCTTCGGTATTGACGGTGTCGTGATTGCTATTCTCGTTGGCATTGTCGTTGTTACTTCGCTTCATTTCGTTACACTTTATAAAATGATAAATTTCAAGCTACCTTTTAGTTTAATTTTAAAAATGGTTGGATTAATATTTCTCATTTATCAAGTTGGATATCTCATCAATCAATATATAATCGATGAGTTTACTGTATTTAATTTAGGTGGAACAATCATTCTTTTATTCGTCACATATATTCTCGGTCTGTTTTTATTTAAAATCGTTACAAAAGAAGAGTGGACCCAGTTAAAATCCCGGAACTACTAATTGTTTTTTACATCAACGTGAAGGTCGCCATTACTTTTCATTTGGGCTAAAGATACTTTTTGATAATCTTTAACCCCTTTCTCTCTTAACATTGCAATAACAGCTTCTTCCGTTAAATTCAATTCTTTTAACGTATCATGATGAAATTCACCATCTACAATGAGCGGATCAATGACAGATGGTGGATTTTCCTTTTTCTCAAAAACTGAAAGCTTGCCATTTGTTTCAAGAACAGCAAGCTGAACTTGGCTTAGCTCTAAAATCCCTTGTTCGCGTAATTGCATAAGTAAATCGTCCATATTATATCTTTGTTTATTCATTTCTTTTTCGTCGATATTTCCATTTCGAATAATAATTGATGCTTCTCCTTCAAGTTTATCACGCATGGTATTACTTTTTAATGAAACCCTTGCCGAAATAATTTGTATGATAACGATGAGACCCATCGGAAAAAGTTGTAAAGCAAAATTTTGATCACGATTTTCAATGGCTAAAATACCGATTTCTGCAAGTAAAATATAAACGACTAAGTCCATAATACTTAGTTCCCCGACTTCTCTTTTACGCATAACACGAAAAGCAATAAATATGGCAAAATATATTCCGACTGTTCTAAGGAAAATCATTATTATTTCTTCTGTCATAATAGCTCACCCTTTATCTCTATTTTGATAATCACCTAATAATTTAACCATCTGGATGAGCATTATACTTTAACTTTTAACTTTAAAAATATCGAATATATATATAGGCAGAGGATATTGCGAGTGATAAAATAACGATGGATATCCCGTATTTCACATATTTTAAAAACGGAATGGGCTCTTTAAATGTACTAGCAAGTCCAGCAACTACGATATTACTAGATGACCCTATTAAAGTAGCATTTCCTCCTAAACATGCCCCTAATGCTAAAGCCCACCATAAAGGATTAATTGGAGTCATTCCCGCTTCTTGAAATTCAAATACAACTGGAATCATCGCCGCTACAAAAGGTATGTTATCAACAAACCCCGATAATATTCCCGAAGACCATAGCATTACTTGGGAAGAGGTGTGAGGATCACCGTCTGTCCAATTAAGAAAAGCTAATGCAATTTGATCGATAATACCAACACTATCTAATCCTCCAACAAGAACAAACAAACCAATAAAGAAAAACAATGTCGTCCATTCAGCTTTTTGAAAAACTATCTCCGCTTTCTCATCGTTTTCCGATAATAATAGCAATAATAATGCAGCAATAATCGAAATGGTTACTAACTCGACATGGAGAATACTTTGAAAAGAAAATGCTAGCATCGTAAGAATTAAGATTGTTACGGATTGATAAAGAAGTGGAGTTTTAATTAATACTCCCTTTGGATTAATTCGACTAATTTCCTCTTTACTCAACTTTTTATGATGAACGAGGGACTTTCTGAATAAAATAATTAACAACCCTAACGTAATTGCTAAAATTATGACTACAATAGGCATTAAATGAATAATAAAAGTTAAAAAGTTAAACTCTGCAACAGCTTGTCCAATCAAAAGATTCGGTGGGTCACCAATTAATGTAGCTGCTCCTCCGATATTGCAGCTAATAATAACCATGACTAAATACGGAAAGGCTGGTAAGTTTAATGGTTTAATGATATTTAATAGGATTGGTACAAATAATAAAACTAACGTAACATTGGATAAAAATGCAGAACCAATGGCAACCAAAACACCTGTCCAAAAAAGTAAAGGAATTGGTTTTCCTTTTACCTTCTTAATCATCCACATCCCTGAAAATTCAAAGACCCCTGTCCGTTCGGTAATTGAAATGAGCACCATCATAGAAAATAATAAGCCGATTGTACTCCAATCAACATATGTTGAAAGTGCAAACTCCCAAGAAAATAATCCGAGTATAACCATAAGTGATGCACCACAAATTGTTACTAAAGCTCGGTTAATTTTATCTAACAATAAAAATATATAACTGACGACAAAGATAGTAATTGTTAATACAACATCCATACATCCTTCTCCTTTTCATAAATTAACCCTCTAAAAATAATTACGTCTTTTATCTATAAGACATGCATATTTTTATACTAAAGAGTCAATGGGGGAGGATGATGAAAATGATGAATGAGCGAATAAAAGCTATATTATATGGGGTGACTGCTATATTAGTTCTCATGTTAGTCGGCAGTTTACTCATCGCTTTAACCGTGCAATTTACAAATATTTCAACAGGAACATTAAGGTGGACAACGTTTATATTTAGTATTTTATTTGTTATGACAGGAGGTTTTATCGCAGGAAAACGAACGAGTGAAAAAGGATGGCTGATAGGTTTAATCGTCGGAATTGTTTATTCGGTCGGTGTTATGCTCTATCAATTTTTAGCTCAGGATCATTGGATTAATGATGGGCAACTCGTCTATTTTACTATTTTTATTTTATCATCGACGATTGGCGGTATGCTAGGGGTGAATACGAAATCGGAATGACATTGGGTATTTTTGAAAGGGATTTATGAAAGGATAAACTAGATTCACATGACTTTAAAGGTATGAAACCAATAAAGTCATGTGAATTTTTATACGTTTAATTAATTAATCTACATTTACTACATCACGAACTGCTGAACGATCATATGTAAGCTTATTTCCATCGTGTACTTCAATTACGATCGTGCCTTCATCAATAGCGTGAATTACACCGTGTAGGCCACCGATCGTTACAATGCGGTCACCTTTTTGTAAATTACTTTGCATTTGTTGAATTTGCTTTTGTCTTTTTTGTTGCGGGCGAATTAAAATAAGCCAGAATAATAGAATGAACAATATTATTGGCAGTAAAGCCCCCATTAAGTTTCCATCCATATAATTTCCTCCTTCCTAGAAATTTTTAGCATTAGTTTTATTAAAACCATATTGATCAAAAAACTGATCTCGAAAATCACCTAATCGATCTTCTTTTATGGCTTGTCTCACTTGCTCCATTAATTTTACCAAAAAATATAGGTTATGATAAGTAGTTAATCTCATTCCGAAAATTTCATTCGTTTTTATTAAATGTCTAATATATGCTCTCGTATAATTACGACACGTATAACAATCACAATTCGGATCAAGAGGACCGAAATCTCTTGCATATTTTGCATTTCTTACGACGAGTCTTCCTTCAGACGTCATACATGTCCCATTTCGAGCTATGCGAGTCGGTAACACACAATCAAACATATCTATTCCCCGAATCGCCCCATCAACTAAAGAGTCAGGTGAGCCAACACCCATTAGATATCTCGGTTTATTTTCTGGGAGAAGAGGAGTAGTAAACTCTAATACGTTATTCATGATGTCTTTTGGTTCACCGACAGAAAGCCCACCAATAGCATAACCAGGGAAATCTAATGATACTAAATCCTTTGCGCTTTGCTTTCTTAAATCTTCATATTCTCCACCTTGCACGATGCCGAATAATGCTTGTTTCTTTGTATTTTTATGCTCAACTAAACAGCGTTCAGCCCATCGTGACGTCCTTTCAACGGACTGCTTCATATAGTCGTGGCTTGCAGGGTATGGTGGGCATTCATCAAGCACCATCATAATATCTGCGCCTAAAGAATTTTGAATTTGTACCGCTTTTTCTGGTGAAAGAAACATTTTTTCACCATTTAAATGATTGCGGAAATGTACGCCTTCTTCTTCTATTTTACGCATATCACTTAAACTAAAGACTTGAAACCCACCAGAATCAGTTAAAATCGCCTCATCCCAATTCATAAACTGATGTAAACCACCAGCTTCTTCAATAATATCTTCTCCAGGGCGCAACCACAAATGATATGTGTTTGATAAAATAATCGGAGCTCCCATTTCTTTAAGCTCTTCAGGACTCATCGCTTTTACTGTAGCTAAAGTTCCAACAGGCATAAAAATAGGTGTTTCAAAAGATCCATGTGGCGTGTGAACTTTTCCGAGTCTTGCGCCTGTTTGTTTACACGTTTTTATTAATTCATATGTGACAGCTGCCATTGTTCATTCTCCTAAATTTATAAAATTAACATCGCATCGCCAAAAGAAAAAAAGCGATACCGTCTGTTGATTGCTTCTTCATAGGCATTTAGCATTTTTTCTCGACTATAAAACGCGCTAACGAGCATCATTAACGTCGATTTTGGTAAATGAAAATTTGTAATCATCGCATCAATCGCTTGAAATTCATACGGTGGATAAATGAAAATATTCGTCCAGCCGCTTTTCTCTTTAAATAGTCCATTTTCCGCTTTAGCAATCGTTTCTAAAGTTCGAACTGTAGTCGTACCTACCGCGATAATTTTACCACCATTTTGCTTCGTATTATTTAAAATATGTGCCGTTTTCTTATCCATCTGATAATATTCCATATGCATGTCATGATCTGTAATCGATTCGACTTGAACAGGCCGAAACGTTCCTAATCCGACATGTAATGTAATATAGGCGATATTAACACCCTTTGCTTTAATTTTATTTAACAGTTCATTCGTAAAGTGAAGTCCAGCAGTTGGAGCTGCCGCCGAGCCTAAAGCTTTAGCGTATACGGTTTGATACCGATCCTTTTCCTCCAGCTCTTCTTTTATATAAGGTGGAAGGGGCATTTCGCCTAATTGATTTAATAGCTCTAAAAAAATGCCGTCATACTGAAAACGAATGATACGTCCCCCTTGATCAAGCTCCTTTATACATTCAGCTTTCAATAAACCATTGCCAAACTGCAGCTTTGTACCTACTTTCACCTTTTTAGCAGGTTTTATGAGGACTTCCCATTCATCTTGGTCTCGCTCATTTAAAAGTAAAACTTCAACTTTACCGCCTGTGTCTTCTTTAGCACCAAAAAGACGAGCTGGTAGTACTTTCGTATCGTTTAATACTAAGCAATCGCCTTCATTCAAAAAATCAATGATATTATGAAAATAATCATGACTGATACAATCATTCCCACGATCAATGACCATTAAACGTGAGGATGACCGCTCTTTTAAAGGTGATTGCGCAATTAATTCCTCTGGTAAATTAAAATCAAACGCATCTACTTTCATGATGTCTTATCCTTCCTTATTTAAACCTTCCGAAAACGAAAAATAATAGACTAAGTACAATACTTATTACAATTGAAGTGACAATTGGGAAAAAAAACGTCGTATTTCCTTTTCGAATGACGATATCACCAGGTAATTTACCGACGAAGCTAATAAAAACACCGATAATGATGATAACAATCCCAATAATAATAAGTATTTTACCAAAATCCGTCAAGGTGAAGGTACCTCCCTATTAAAATGAAGATAAGCTTTTTCGGTTGCAAGTCGACCTCTTGGCGTTCGTTGAATAAATCCTTGCTGTAGTAAAAATGGTTCATAAACGTCTTCTATCGTTTGAGCTTCTTCCCCTATCGTTGCAGCAATCGTATCTAAGCCGACTGGACCGCCTTTAAAACGATCGATAATCCCAAGTAAATATTTATGATCGATATGATCGAGCCCTGCATCATCGACTTGTAACATCGTTAACGCTTTTTCTGTCGTTTTTAATGAAATGATTTGTTCTTCATTCACTTGAGCGATATCGCGTACCCGTCGTAAAAGTCGATTCGCAATTCGAGGTGTTCCTCTAGAACGAGAAGCAATTTCTTTTGCTGCTAAATCATCAATGGCCACATCAAATATATCTGCCGTTCGATGAATAATGAAGCTTAAATCCTTTTCGTTATAAAATTCTAACCGACTAAGCACGCCGAATCGATCCCGTAGCGGTGCGGTTAACAATCCTGCTCGTGTCGTCGCACCAACGAGAGTAAAGGGAGGAAGATCTAAACGAACAGACCGCGCTGTTGGACCTTGGCCAATTACGATATCTAAAACGAAGTCTTCCATTGCTGGATATAAAATTTCTTCCACGGCACGAGGTAGGCGATGAATTTCATCAATAAATAAAACATCGCCTGGCTCAAGGGATGAAAGAATTGCTGCTAAATCACCAGCTCGCTCAATGACAGGTCCAGACGTCGCTCGAAACTGCACATCCATCTCATTAGCAATAATTTGGGCTAACGTCGTTTTACCTAATCCTGGTGGGCCATATAGTAAAACGTGATCAAGGGGCTCATTGCGCATTTTAGCCGCTTCGATGAAAATACGTAAATTCTCTTTCGTCTTATCTTGACCGATATATTGACTTAACGTTTGCGGCCGAATACTTTTTTCAATTTCTTCATCTTCTATTTTTAATTCGCCAGAAATCATCCGTTCTTCCATTGAAGTTCACCTTCTTATTTTCGCATTAATAATTGTAACCCTTTTTTCACGACATCGTCGACTGTTTTAACATCTTCTAATTTTAACTGGTGTGAAATATGGTTAATTTCACGAGTTGTATAACCTAATGCTTTCAATGCTTCAAATCCTTCCTCAAACATTGTCTCATTTTGCGGTTTTACAATTTCCTTCTCCTTAGATTCAATATGTAACCACGAGCCCATTTTTCCTTTCAAATCTAAAATCATCTGCCGAGCCGTTTTTTTACCAACGCCAGGGAACTTCGTTAAATACGTTTCATTTTCTTGTTCAATCGCAGCGGCAAGCTCCCCGACAGTCGTATGCCCGACAATATTCAATGCGCTTTTAGGTCCAATTCCAGAAACATTTAATAACATTTTAAATAACTCTTTTTCTTCTTCCTCTTCAAATCCATATAGTATTTGTGCATCTTCTCGCACGTGATGATATGTATACACTTTAATCATTTCATCTAAATAAGTTATAAAACGATCAGGGTGGGAACAATGAATTTCGTAGCCAATCCCTGAAACTTCAACGACGATACAATCGTCATAAATTCCATTTAATTCACCTTTTAAATATGCATACATTGATTATCCTCCCACTTGATGAACCTTTGTTCTTATATAGTTTAACATAGAAATGCCACTATAAAAAAAGGACTACCTAAAAAGAAAAGGCTAGTCCCGTTTTAAAAATAGAGTTATGCCATATTATGATGAACATCTTGAACATCATCTAAATCTTCTAACATATCAATCATTTTTTCCATATCTTCTTTTTGTTCATCCGTTAAGTCTGAATGGGTATCTGGTACCATCGTTAATTCTGCTACTTCCAATGGATAGTTATTTAACGCATTTTTCACCGCTTCAAATTCTTCAACTGATGTAAAGATTTCATAAACCTCGTCTGTCGATTCCACCTCTTCACAGCCTGCTTCAATCGCCTCTAATAAAAATTCATCTTCATCAAGTTCGACTTTACTTTTTTCAATGACAATATAACCTTTTCGGTGGAACATAAAAGCGACACAGCCATTTTCCCCTAGATTACCGTTATTTTTAGAAAATGCATGGCGCACTTCAGCTGCTGTACGATTTTTATTATCCGTCAATACTTCAACCATAACCGCAACGCCACCAGGCCCATATCCTTCATAAGTTAACTCTTCATAATGGGCACCGTCTACATTTCCCGTTGCCTTATCAATGGCCCGTTGAATATTATCGTTTGGCATATTGTTTGCTTTCGCTTTATCAATCGCTAATCGGAGTTGAGCATTTGTCTCTAATTCACTTCCGCCTTGTTTAGCCGCCACATAAATTTCTTTCGCAAGCTTCATGAAAATTTTTCCCCTCTTTGCATCTTTCGCTTGCTTTTTATGGCGTATATTATGCCATTTAGAATGTCCTGCCATCGTTCTCTCCCCTTTTTATATCCCTTTCTTATTATACTAAATCATACACGCGATACAATTTCCCATTGATTAAATTTTTTTTATCTGTGATGACGCCTAATAAAAGATCAGCAACCTCTTTCGGGCTTCTTAATTGGCCTTCTTTTTTGTAATTTCTAAATGTCTCAATATCTTTAAATTGAGATTCATCAACTGCACGAATATCTGCTTGCATTTCTGTATCCATAATTCCTGGACTGAATGCAATATGTATATCATTTAATTGTTGAATATCCGCTTCTAATGCCGCAGTTTCCGTATATTTATTAACAGCAGCCTTTGTAGAGCTATATACGTTCCAACCGAATATACCTTTTTCCGCTGCTCCTGAAGTAATATTAATGAAAATTTTACGATTTGCGCTAATCCGTTTTTTAATCGTATTATTAATCAACATTAATGAGGTGACGTTAATATTTACTTGTTTAATGATCTCATCATTATCTAACGTGCCGACTGGACCGATCGGATTAACAGCCCCCGCATTATTTAATACAATTAACTCATCAATCGCCTGCTCTTGTAAATGATTAATAAGTGTGTCTAATAATTTATTAAGCGCATCTAACTGGCTTAAATCGACGGATAAATGGTGATAATTTACGTTAAATTCCTTTGCAGCATCTTCTAAATGTGGATGACTTCGTGATAAAGTAATACAGTCGTACCCTTTTTCAATAAAATTTTTCGCTGCTTCATAGCCTAATCCCCGCGATGCACCCGTCACAATAGCAATTTTCATTTTTCTACCTCCATATGTAGAGGGGTTGGGACAAAGGATTAGTGTATAAGAAAAAAGCGAACATTATTTGAGAAATGGCGCTATGTTCGTTTTTCTGTTTTTCCTTTTAGTTGTCCCGCCCTCTTATAATAACTATTTATTTTTTTCTGTCTTCGATTCTGTTATGAAATTCACGATCAACCCAAACGGTAATATCTGATCTTCCAGTAATTTCTTCAACGATTTCTTTCACTTGTCCAATGACCGTATCTTCATCCGCTCGACTTCCAAGATTAATCGCTACATAAATTCGGTCATCTTGGATTGATATCCCAGCTTCCCTTATTTCGTTCATCTGTCTTAATTGATAATAAATTGTTCGATGCTGTTCGTTACGTTCATCGTCTTGTTCAGCACGGCTTCGGGGATTTCCATAGGCATGACCGTTCGAGTTATTTAACGATTCCCGCGTTTCCCGTCTCTCATAGCTTTCATACGGGTTCGGGTACATGTTGTAACGAATCGCTTCCTCTTCGGTTAGACGCTTCGTTTGCACCTCTGTCGTTTGTTCACTATTCGTAAGACTGCTATCATGGTTTGGGTTAACAAACGTACATGCCGAAAGTGTGATTAATAACAAAATCGAAAAGAAGATGAATGTCTTTTTCAACTTGAAAACACCTCCCTTTTCGTTAGTTTGAAATAAGAGGTGTTTGTCCATGCATTAATTTTTAAGTGAATTGATGGAAATCTGGTGGTGTCGTTGGCAATCTTCGCTTATGTTCTGTTCGTTTATGCATTGACTCAATCTGCTTTCGGGCATTTTCAGGCACTTGTCCACCTGTTAAATAGTGATCAATGACATCATACGAGATGCCCATTTCTTCTTCATCTGTTTGACCTTCCCAAAGACCTGCACTTGGCGCTTTATTAATAATAACATCTGGAACATCTAAAACAGATGCCATTTGGCGAATTTCTCCTTTTGTATAATGAACAATTGGGAGCAAATCAACCCCGCCATCACCGTATTTCGTAAAATAACCCGTGTAATATTCAGATTTATTATCCGTACCGACAACTAAATATTGAAAATTTGTCGCTAACGTATATAATGTACTCATTCTTAAACGCGTTCTTAAATTAGCATCCGCTAATCGTTCGTGATCACTGTTCCACGTACTTTCTTGGGCGGTTTTATTTTTTATCGTTTGAAATAGAATTCGGTGGGTTTCAGATAAGTCAATCGTCAATGCTTCTAAATTTGCTTTTTCTGCAACTAATTGGGCATGACGAACATCTTCTTCACTACTATGACAAGGCATAATCACTCCGAGTGACTGATCTGGAAAGGCCCGTTTAATTAAATAGCCGACAACAGCTGAATCAATGCCACCGCTTAAGCCGACAATTACACCTTTAGCTTGTGCTTTATTTACTTCGTCTTGTAACCATTTTGTGAGTTGGTCAATCTGTTTTTCCATCCTGATCTTCCTCTTCTCATTATAAGCATATTTTACCACAATCCATCATAATTACAAAAATGAATACGAGCAATATTTAAGGCGAATAAGAGAAAGTTATAACGACTTACTTAACGTAAGCCGTTATAATATTGATTAATAATAATTCCCACAACCACATGGTGATGGTTGGTTCATATATGGATTCATACCTGAAAATTGATAAGGATTCATGTAAACATTTTGATAATTATTATAGTATGGACTTTGTTGCGGTTGTATCCACATTTGATTCGGATACGTTGAATATAAAGTTTGATCCGGATACATTTGTCCCACTCCACTCATGTTGTACTCATAAGGGACAGGTCCTTCAATCGTTGGATTAATTTCTGGAAATTGATAAACATTGCGCATGTCATCTTCACTTATGTCTATCTGTTCCCCTTCTGTAGGTGAATCGTATGGATTGAAATTATAAACAGGCGTACTCAACATCGCTTGATTAAAAATTTCCTCTTCACTTTCTTCATTGTAAGGAACCATCATTTTATCTGGAAGCGAATTTTCATCTTCCTTAATTTGTGGCAAACGTTTCGGCTCATTTTGTGCGTGAGGAATTTCAAGAAAACGATCTGAAACGTCAATCTTTTGTCTATCAGTTGACTCATTTCTCACGTTTGAAGATTTAGTTGTGTCATCTAATGCTATAGGCTCTTTATTATTTCGTATTTCTTTTTCTCGAACGGCGGCTTCCTTTTTTTCTTGTATCATCGGGACTTTAATTTTCATCCCTGGCATAATTAAACTTGGATCAGCAATTTGTTTATTCATTTTCACTAATGTATCTAAAGAAATATTATACTTTTCAGCAATGGATTTCATTGATTCGCCTTTTTTGACGATATGAAATTTCATTTTTACATACCCCTTTCAATTTAGAATACGACGATCTACTCACAAGGTATGCATGAAAATAAAAAATGTTGAGCATTCGCCTAAAAAAATGCCCAACAAAAAATATCATTCAACAAATTCAAATTCAAATTCGAGTAACCGAACCGTATCTCCATCTTTAGCACCCTTTTTCCGAAGTGCATCATCAATCCCCATGTGACGCATCTGTCTTGCAAACCGTCTCACTGCTTCATCCCGATTGAAATCAGTCATTTTAAATAATCGCTCAATGGACGCTCCTTGTAACACGAAAGCACCGTCAGAATCTCGCGTAATTTCAAAATGATCGTCATCTTTTTCATGTTTATAAATGACAACATCATCTTGTTCTTCTTCTACAATTGTCTCAAAGGCTGTTTTAGGAATCGTATCTAACGTATCTGCAATCGCAAATAGCAATTCTCTTAAGCCCGTTTGAGTATAAGCAGATATTGGGTATATTTGATCAAGATCATCAACTTTTTCTTTAAAACGTTTTAATTCGTCTTCTGCTCCTTCAACATCCATTTTATTCGCAACAATAATTTGCGGACGTTCGAGCAATTTTTCATCATATTGTTTTAACTCGTCATTAATGATTTGATAATCTTCGTACGGATCACGACCTTCAGAAGCTGACATATCAATGACATGAACGATGACCCGCGTTCTTTCAATATGCCTTAAAAATTGATACCCTAAGCCAACTCCTTGATGCGCTCCTTCAATTAATCCTGGAAGATCAGCCATGACGAAGCTTCTCCCATCATCCGTTTGAACCATGCCTAAATTAGGTACTAACGTCGTAAAATGATAATCGGCTATCTTCGGCTTAGCCTGACTCGTTACCGATAAAAGCGTTGATTTCCCAACACTCGGAAAGCCGACTAAACCGACATCGGCTAACACCTTTAACTCTAACTGCACATTAATTTCTACACCGGGTTCACCATTTTCAGCAATTTGCGGAGCACGATTTCTAGCAGTAGCAAACTTTATATTGCCTCGACCGCCTCGACCACCTTCAGCAATAATTGCCTGTTGTTTATGCTTTGTTAAATCTGCGATAATTTGTCCCGTATCAACGTTTTTTACGATTGTGCCTGGTGGGACGGATACGATTAAAGGCTCAGCATTTTTCCCATGCTTCCCTTTACTCATCCCGTTTTCGCCACGTTTCGCTTTAAAATGCTTTTGGTATCTAAAGTCCATTAACGTATTTAAGCCTTCATCCACTTCAAAAATAACGTCGCCACCATTTCCGCCGTCACCGCCAGCTGGTCCGCCCATTGGTTCGTATTTTTCTCTACGGAAGGCAACGATGCCATTTCCGCCATCACCTGATTTAACTAATACTTGTACTTGATCGACAAACATGATTTCACCTACTTGTACTTAAATACTAAATTTAATTCATCATTGTTTTCTGTCCCTTGAAAAAAATAGTCTCGATCTTTTAACACATCTAAAATTTCGTTAAGAGCTTTACTTATTACATATTTAATATTCCAACCATCCTCGTAAAATATTTCAATATGTAATGGAATAACACTCATATTTTTCGAACTATTTTCCTTTAAAAAATGTAACAGTACCTCTCCATCATTTTTCATTTTTTCATCATAAGCGGAAATAGGTTCTTGTGACATATCGACTGACATTGTAAATTGAATATCTCGTTCAAACAGTTTTAATTTTAAGAGCCAAAATATAAATTCGGGAGCATCTAACGTTTGCAGCTGTCTTTCTATGTTTAATTTATGAATAAACTGCTTTAATTTTTCATTTGATTGATCAAATTTTCCCATGCTCGCATAACCTTGAATTAATTGCAAATCATTCATAAGGTCGTGCCGGTACAATTTTATCAAATCTAACACTTCTTCAGTCGTCACCGAATTCACCTTCTTACTTAAACATTTCTATACTTTATCATAACATAGTCAATTTTTCTTAGAATGGCAAAATAAAAACTGACTCTCTCAAATGAAGAGTCAGTTTTACTTGATGATTATTGCGCTTCTGGGTGTACGCTAACTTTTTTACGGTCGCGTCCGTAACGTTCGAAACGGACAACCCCATCAATTTTAGCATATAACGTATCGTCGCCACCACGGCCAACGTTTTCACCTGGGTAAATTTTAGTTCCTCTTTGGCGGTAAAGAATCGATCCACCTGTTACGAATTGACCATCAGCTCGCTTAGAACCTAAACGTTTAGCTTCTGAGTCACGGCCGTTTTTAGAACTACCGACCCCTTTTTTCTGCGCGAAAAATTGTAAATCTAATCGTAACATTGACATGCACCTCCTTAATTTTCAGAGATGGTTATAAATTGATGATAATCCTTTTCAATCGTTTGAAAAGAAACTAACATTCCTTCTAATAAAATTTGTGCTTTATCAAAGGACGCTTCCGCCATATTATTCGGCAGCATCATTTTTAAATAACCACCATCATCGTTCATTTCAATAATCGGTTCTATTTTGCATAAAGAAATAATCGAATTGACTAAACCGAATGAAATGGCTGAGCATGCGGCACAGACTAAATCGTAGCCATACGGTCCACTCTTAGCATGGCCTGACATTTCAAAACCTAAAATTCGATCTTCATCATTACGATATACGACTATTTCTACCATTTTAAAAAATCCTTACTTATGCATTGATTTTTTCGATCGTCAATTTTGTATAAGGTTGACGGTGACCTTGTTTACGCTTGTAGTTCTTTTTCGGCTTATATTTAAAAACGGTAATTTTACGACCTTTTCCTTGCTTATCAACCTTTGCCGTAACAGTTGCTCCATCCACATATGGTGCACCGACTTTAACGGAATCTCCACCGACGAAAAGGACTTTGTCAAAAGTAACATCAGAACCGTCTTCAGCTTCAAGCTTTTCAACGAAGATTGTTTGTCCTTCTTCTACTTTTAACTGCTTACCACCTGTTTCAATAATTGCGTACATCACTTGCACCTCCTCATATACTCAGACTCGCCATGAAGGTACTTACTATTGTAAGATTTTAAAACCTTTTTTGAGCGGTTGTAGCAAAACGGTGCTACAAGAAGCATAACAAATAAATATTACCATGAGTAAAAATACATTGTCAACATTAAGTTGAGATTGCTTTTGAAGCGATTCAAAGCGTAAACATTTAGCTAACATTAGTATAAACGATTCACAGCTTTATTTTACGGTTGTTTTATTTAAGTTTGATGCGGATTTTCACAACCTTAGCTTTTTAATTGACTGATCGTCCGTAACGTTGAATGATTTTCTGTAAACAACGCTTTCAAACAATCATCCTCAGTAAAAGCTTTCTCACCATTGTTTAAATAAATATAATGATAGCACTCTTTTTTAAACTTTTTAACTAATTCACTAATTGGCGTTAATGGGGAGGCCTTTAATACGACGATGTTTGACCGCGATGTGTATGGGACGAAATAACGTGCTAATAAATGCTTTAATAAAAAAATATGTTTGTTTTTCCACGTTAACCAATTATCTAATATAAGAAAAATAGATAAAAAGGTAAAATGAATACTATAAATTCCTAACATATAAATGATCACATTAGCGCTCGCAATAAAAATGATCGATAACAAGGACATAATCGCTATCGTTTGGTGAAAGGAAAAATATTTCGAAACGATTAGAAAAATAAATCTCCCCCCATCGAGAGGGAGAATCGGTAATAAATTAAATAATAAGATAACCGTGTTCGCAAAAAATAACTGGTCAATGATGATGGATTCAACGTTAAAAAATTTAAGTGATAATAAGACGGCATAGATCCATAGGTGCTGTAACGGTCCTGATAAAATGACAATCCATTCTTCTTTGTTCGGTTTATTGTAAAAGTCTTCAGTTTCCATCACACCGCCGAAGGGCCAAATGACGAGTCGCGAGATATTCCAATTCAATTTCTTCGCTGCGATTAAGTGACCGAGCTCGTGAATTGTAATTATGATAAAAAAACATAATAATTCTGTAAATCGCCCTAAAAAATAGCTCGCAATCATAAATAAGAGAAGGAGGGGATGAAATTGGATGAAGCTATTCTTCATATTGATCCCCTAAAATAAAATTCATCGGATTAATAAATTTATCATTATCTTGAATCGCAAAATACATATTCGTAAATCCCGTCACTTCATCTGGTTCAACGGTTGCGATAATCTGATTTGGGCGCACGAATTGATAATGAAATACATCAATCGTACTTAAATGACCATAAACAGATTTTTGTCCGTCTTCATGTTGAATTATAATTGTATTGCCCGTATCTTGCTTTCGTCCAGCAAATAAAACAGTTCCTCTCGTCATTGGATAAACATTTTTCGCTTCTAAAACTTCAATATGAACCCCATCTTGATAATCTTTAATCTGTGCCTCATCAAGGCCGCTAACTGGAATCGATGATTGATTAACATCGTTATCGACTGGTCGAGCATCTCTACCTAATAAAACTAAAGGTGAGCTAAACCGTTCTTCATACCAGGCTTGGACCGTTGCAAAAGGCAAATCCTCCGTTAAAATTTGTTGAGCATGAGGTTTCATTTGAGTAAATAAGGCGAATTGACTATTGTAAATAAAAAAGGTGATAAAGAAAATGAATAGTGATATAAGAAATTTTGGAAATAAGCTTGTCCGACTTAAATCTAGCTTACCTTCTGTTTTTGGGTCAGATGGATAACCGAATCGCTCTTCATCATCTAAAATTGACCCGTAAGAATAAGATCTTTGTTGTGGTTTAATGCCCCGATTTATTTTGCGTTTAGCGATATTTTTTCTTATTTCGTCTAGTTTATGATTCATTTTTCCCACCATTCCTCTTCACCGTTTGTACTAGCTTATTCTATTGTTTTTATAAATATGCTTCTTAAAATAGAGTTTAATAGAATTGAGTATGGTGATATAAAAAAAGACCATCAGCAACAGGGATTAGCTAATCCACTATTGTTAATGGTCTTTTTATAAATAGGCTATGAACCTTTTATTCCGAATATTCGTTTGACCCTTGACATAAATCCTTTCTCCTCATCAAAGGCCATTAATGGAACAGACTCACCTAAGATTCGCCGAGCGATATTACGATAACTAATGGATGCTCGTGTATCTGGTTGAAATGCAACTGGTTCACCGTGATGAGATGCGCGAATGACATCTTCATCGTCTAATACAGCGCCTAACAATTCAACCGATAATGTTGATACAATATCATCAACACTTAACATATCACCGCTATCCATCATATGTTTACGCATCCGATTAACAATAAGATACGTCTGGTCAATATTTTCTTTTTCCAATAATCCGATGACTCGATCTGCATCTCTTACACTTGATTTTTCAGGTGTCGTGACAACAATCGCTTTATCCGCTCCTGCTACGGCATTGACGAAACCTTGCTCGATACCTGCTGGACTATCAATTAAGACATAATCATAATCTGGTTTTAATTGATCGACGATATCTTTCACTTGTTCAGCGGTCATATCATTTTTATCATTCGTTTGTGCTGCGGGTAATAAATGTAGGCAATCGAAACGTTTATCTTTAATCAATGCTTGCTGGATTTTGCATCGGCCTTCTACAACATCAATAATATTAAAGATAATTCTATTTTCTAATCCTAATACAACATCTAAGTTTCTTAGTCCGATATCTGTATCAACTAAACAAACCTTTTGGCCAAGAAGTGCTAGTGCTGTACCAATATTAGCTGTAGTCGTTGATTTACCAACTCCACCTTTTCCTGAAGTAATAACAATTGCTTCACCCATCTCATAAACCCCTTTCAAAAACATCCAATAGTTTAGGACGAATTTTTTGTAATTGTTGGATTGATTCCACTTCAATTTGATCTGTAGCAGGATTAATAAATGCGAATTCTCGATCTGAGCCTTCTGTTTCATAGTCAGGAGCTCGACTAATTTTATGCGCTATGCGAATTTGGTTCGGATGCATATAGGAGGCAACGACGATACAATTCGTATCCCCTTCATATCCGGCATGAGCAATTCCCCGCAATTTCCCCAAGATGAATACATTTCCCGTTGCAATGACCATTCCCCCTGGATTGACATCACCAACGATTAATATGTCGCCATTTACTTGAAGTACTTGTCCTGAGCGTATCGTTTTAACCGTTGATTTCAATGTCGTTTTCTCAAACCATTCTTCGGCTTCTTCATTCGTTAACACGTACGAATCTAGCTTTTTAATGATGAAATGACTATTCTCTTCAACGATTTTTTTCAATTCGTCAACTTGCTCTTTACGTAAATAACGATATTGACTATGTAAAATAATCTCTGTCTCTTCTGCTTTCTGACTGACTAACAATTTGTCTTTCAATTCTTCTAATAGTAGATTAAAGGAACATTGATCATCTAAATAAACGACGATTCCATCATTTGTCCCTTTCATTGTGACATAATGATTCTTCACTGACATGATAGGTACACCCCGATTAAAATCTATTCAATATAAATTACTGTAATTGCTCGTGTTTTTCCTTCCAAATCATTAACCGCTTTGCAAAAATTGGATAAATAATGAGTAAAAACAATATATTAATTAATACAGTCGGAATTAGTCTCAAGGAGATAAAGTCTGTTAACGTTAAATCGACTTGCCCGACGATGAAATATAAGGCGAACAATATAAATTCTGCGACGATTAGGCTGACAGTTACAAGTAAAAAGGTGACGATAAAGTTTTTGTGCAAAAATCGTTTTAATAAATGGACCATATATAAAGCGACCGCGTAAGCTAATAAATAAATGCCTAATAAGTCGGTATAAATTAATTCAAACAAAAATGCGAATAAAACCCCATTTAAAATACCGTAATAACTATGTAGCTCATCATAATAAATCGTAATGAGAATCGAAAAAACTAACAACCAATGAGGTATATAATATAAATCTAACGCTAAAATGGATGATGGTAATAAATTAATTGTAATACTTTCTAATATGAGTAATATAAATAAAATAACGGGAAGAATAAAGGAGCGCACAATTATTCCTCCTCTTCTTCAATCTCAGTTTCATCATCTATTATCGGTGAAAAAATATCCCGATCAACGATAATAACGTGATTAATATCAATAAAATCAGCAGCAGGCTCAACATGCGCCATTTGAGTCAAGCCGTATTGGTCAAGCTCTACGGAAGAAATAGTCCCAATTAACAGCCCCCTTGGGAACATGCCACCAAGGCCTGAGCTAATAACTGTTTGTCCTTCTTCTAATTCCCCACTATTTTCAAGCTCACGGAATAATAACGTTTGGGTATCATTGTTAAATCCCTCAATTAAACCGAAAACATTTTCGTTTTCTTCAACAACAACGGAAATACGGTTATGTTCATCAAAACCACTTAATAATTGAATAACAGACGTCATTTGCGAAGCACTCGATACTTTTCCAATCATCCCATCCGCTGTAATGACGGCCATATTCGGTTTAACCCCGTGTAATTGCCCTTTATTCACTTTAATTTGATCAAAAAACTGCTCTGGGCTTCTTGAAATGACAGTTGCACGAATCGGGGTGTAATCACTAATTAACACATCAATATTAAGTAGTGACCTCAATTCTTCATTTTCTTTTTCCAATTCATTCACTTTAAAAGCTAACGTTTTATATTCTTGTAATTCTGATTTTAACACTTCATTCTGCTTATATACATCCCGAATATCTTTTACATTGTCCGTTAAACCGATGAAAAACTGGACAGGTTGATAAACGATGTTTTGAGCTAAACCAACTGTATCTGTAATAAATTGTGTCACAATGTTCGTTTGTCCACTTCGATTTAATGAAAAACCAATTAATATGACAACAATGATAATGCTCGTAAAAAAAACGATTAATTTTCTCTTTCTTAAAAAACGTGGCATAAAGTGTTGCACCTTCTTAATGAATATAGTTTTTTTTCGTTATGTTCGGTGTTTTTTTAAAATGTTCAATATAGTCTAACGCCTTGCCTGTCCCGACTACTGCCGTTGTTAAAGGATTCTCGGTCATATGAACAGGTAATGTCGTCTTTTCAAAAATAACTTTATCCAAAAATTTTAGCTTCGCCCCACCGCCAGTTAGAACGATTCCTTTCTCTATTATATCAGAGGCAAGTTCTGGTGGCGCATTTTCTAAAATATTTATTATCAAATCTATAATAGCATTAACTGTACTTTCAATCGCTATGACAAGTTCTTCATTTTTTAAATAAATGATTTTCGGTAATCCTGTAATTAAATCACGTCCGAATACTTCCATTCTATCATTTTCTTGCGTTTTTTTCGCTGATGCAAGTTGAATTTTTAACTTTTCTGCTGTCGTTTCTCCAATCATAACACGATACTCTTGTCGAATGTACTGAATTATTTGTTGATCCATTTTATCCCCAGCTGCTTTAATTGATTTTGTTAAAACGGTACCACCTAAGGAAACGATAGCTGCTTCCGTCGTCCCACCTCCGATATCGACAATTAAGCTACCTGATGAATCCCATACAGGCAAGCCAGCGCCAATTGCTGCTGCCAAAGATTCTGTCATAATATAAACTTGTTTCGCGCCTCCTTGTTTAGCCGCTTCAACAATTGCTTTCTCTTCAACCGTCGTAATGCCAGAGGGGACACAAACAATTAATGACGGTTTAAAGATATAAAACGATTGTCTATTCACTTCATTAATTAAGTAACGAATAATCGCTGATGCTGAATCAAAGTCAGCTATCACCCCATCTTTTAGTGGCTTTATAATTTTTATAGACTCAGGAGCTTTCCCAATCATTTCCTTCGCTTTAGTCCCTACGGCTTCAACTTGATTTGTATAACGATTCATCGCAACTACTGTTGGTTCTTCGATGACAACCCCTTTACCTTTCATATAAACTAACGTATTCGCAGTACCTAAATCAATACCGATTCCTCTTCTAGATAAAAAACTCATCCTAATCTTCCCCTTTGATGTCGATTTTATAGTATAAGCTATGCTTGACCCATGTAAAACATGAGTATAGATAGCGCTACTAAATTAAATACATCTAAGGTTTTAGGAAGACTGGATGAGTCCCTTCAATTTATAAATATCCTTTTTCTTTTAAAGAAACAAACTTGTTATCACCAATTATAATATGGTCTAATAATTCAATGCCCAATACTTTTCCCGCTTCATGTAACCGTCTCGTTACATGAATGTCTTCATTTGATGGAGTTGGATCGTAGGGTAGATTGATGCGCCTTACTGTAAGCAGGTTTCATCACTCCCCCTCAGAACCGTACGTACACCTTTTCAGCGTATACGGCTCGCCAGTTGATATATAAAAATGCTCCTTAAACGATTATATTCATTTAATATTAGTCTCCATGAACCAATTCCTTTAACTTAACAAATGAATACAATTGAATATGACCGTTCTGATCTTTGATTGCTATTGATAAAAAACCTTGCCTCGCTCTTCTCAAACTTATTGCGACCCTTTTTACACGACTTCTTCTTTTGTATGCTAATGTTTTTATAAAACTACTTTCCGCCAGATGAAATACTTTTTTTAACTCGTTCACATTATCCGCTAATTTATAATATCGATAAAACATTCTCAATTCCCGATTATACGTCTTTAAAATCGTTAATTCAGTTTCATTAACTAAATATTTCCGTTCAGTTGATGTAAAATTATCTAAATTTCCGTATCCTTGTGCTTTAATAAATTTTTGCATCATTTCTCTCGGTATTTCTAACTTAATTTCACTTTCATTCGACGTTTTTGGATTTCTTTTGGAATGACTTCTTTTATTTACTTTTTTAAAGTGGTAGCCGAGGAAGGGTGTCCTTTTTTCCAAATGATTAATTCCACTATGTTTCTCACATAATTGTAGCTTCAAGTACTCGTTTATAAAGTGAATTATTTTTTCGAATATTTTTTTCACATCTTGTTTTGAGCTAGAAAAACCGAGCACGAAATGATTTCCGTAACGGACATAATCGAACGGTTTATTTATTTTTCCTATCTCGCTTTTAATAAAAGCATCGAATTCGTGTAAAAAAAATATTGGGTTTAGAGTCCTGCTATGGGGAATGCGATTATAATAATAATTTGGCATAGCATTTTTTATTTCGTTAATTTTTAAAAGTTGTTGGTCATTTATATTTTTTGAAAGGTTGTTCATTAAAATTGTCTCGTCTAAAGATTCGTTCACATGGATGATTTCTCCTTTTAAACACCATGTGAATTTTCCCCAATTATTTTTAATATGGGATAAAGCCTTTAGATGCTTATCTTTTTGAAAGGAGCTTCCTGCTATTTTTGGCTCGTAAAACGTATTTTGTTGGTTCTTTTTTCCAACTTGATTTAATTCTACGCGCTCATCAATCTGACTAAAATTAATAGTTTCCCTATAACCTTCTCTACTATCGTTTAAATTTTTATATACTTTCGTGCAAATATCCTTGTGATCTAAAAGACGATGACAATCCATGACCTTTCACCTTAAATAGAAGCATTTTTATTTCGGTTAACTAGTGAATGAAATGAATCTTGAGCCTTGATAAAATTTATTTCGTAGTTAACTATTATCAACCTGTCTCCCTTCCCCTTGCTAAACTCATTACGAGCAAACGTTGAGTACTATGGAGACTCCGTTGCCATATGTGAATCAATTTTAACAATATAAACTCACACTTAGGCAATCCCTACCTTTAACATCATTATAGAAGCGTGATGGTTAGGTATCCCTTTCGACGTTTTCCTAAAGCTTAGGATTGAAGGACAAACCTTACGATTGATAACGTTCAGGTGATACGTCTCAATTTTGTCCTCGTTACCTATTAGCTATCGTAGGTAACGGCGCATCCAACGCTCATCCGTCTAGGATTCAGGCAGTTTAGCTTTTACCATACATCACTTGGTCTGAGGAACTGACTCGACTTGATAGCTTCGTCGTCTATTCCCCTTTTCACATCCCGCTTAGTCCTTATATTGAGTTTCCTCTCAAAGTTAGATGCTGACCATTCGAACAATGTAAGGAGTTCGAGATTATAAACATCACTACAATGATGCCGTTTGTAGGCGCACACCTGATGGATGATTATGGGCACAGATAATTGAAGCGGCTGAACGTTTAATCGCTTCTTTAAATACCTCACGAGGATGAACAATTGAGGAGTTTAGGCTTCCTATGAAGATAGTTTGCCTGTGGATGACTTGATTTTTAGTGCTCAAAAAGAGACATACGAAATTTTCCTGTTTCAATCCGCGCATCTCTTCCATTAAATAATTGGCCCCATCTTGAGGGCTTCGAATAATATATCGCTCACCAAATTGATAAGTATGGATTCGTTTTCCAATTTCTATGGCGGCTAATAACGTCACTGCTTTAGCTTCCCCAATCCCTTTAATCGAAGTAATCTCCTCGATTGTCGCATCTTTTAATAATGATAACCCTTCAAAATGCATAAGCAGCCTCGTCGCAAGTGATAATGCTGAACTTCCTTTCGTCCCACTCCCAATTAAAATCGCAATTAACTCTTGATTCGACAAAGCGTGTGGACCTACTTGGATCAGTCGTTCCCTCGGTCGATCATTTTTAGGGACGTCCTTGATGAAAATCGTCTCCATATAATTTAAACATGCTCCTTTCAATTGTGATTTAGACATGTTTAATTATAATGAATTAAAAAATGAAAAACAAAAAGGGAAAAACGTAATATGTCTCATAAATATAGCTTTCTTGTAACACCACTTGAACGTTTAAACAGAAAAAGACAACATAAACGTTTTATGAGTTATTTTCAAAAAATAATAAAAGACTTAATTTCACGGTATTTAAATAGATTGGCAGCTCATTTTCGGTAATTTGTTGTTCGAATTGATTCACTAAATTAGTTAGATTATTTAAATAAGCATCATTTTCGAACCGTTCTGGGGCTTCATTTAACCACCCGCTCACTTCTTCAAGCCAGACTGAGCCCGTCATCTCAGCTGTAATTAAAGCGTCTCCTTCCTGCAACCAATTAATTTCAGCTTCACTACCTTCGATTAACACATCGTTAATTTGCCAATCTTTATATAAAAAATCATTCATATATTCATATTCGCGCGCTTCAAGCCAATTCGTCACTTCGTCTCGATTGTATGGCTGTAAATCAACCATACTTAAAACGTAATATTGCCCTTCCTCCTCATGAATAATTGTAGGAACCGTCTGTTGTAATAACGATTGCGAAAGTTCCCGTGCATTATCATTCGTAGAAAAAATACCGTATTGAATCACTTCGAAAGTTTCATTAGTTCTTTCAAATTGCTCGCCAGACTCAGCAGGTGTTTCCGTATCTGTAACTTCTTCATCCTCCTCTTCATCTTCATTAAATACAGGGGCAGAATCTGTATTATCTGCTGGATTTAAGTCGGAGAAAAAAGCTATGAACCCTAGACCGAAAATTACTCCTAATATGACGGCAAATGCGATCGGTTTAAATAATTTATTTAAAACAGGTTTATTTGACGACATAAAATTTCCTTGAGATTTTTTTTGTTTCGGGGTTAAAAAATATTCTAATTCATGTTTTTTTGATGGAGACGGTTGTTCATCTCGGTTCACTGTAACACGAACTTTTTTATGCTCGTCCATAAAATTCGACCACCTTTAAATATAATGGTTAGATGGTAGCATATCCGACTTAAAAATGAAGTAAAAATTTGTCCGATGCATTCGACATTTTTCAAACAAAAAAACACACCCAATATTTGAGTGTATTTTTAAACAGCGGAAGAAACTTTATTTTTCCCTTTCTTTTTAGCCCCGTGATACATTGCTCGGTCGGCTGTTTTTAAAACCTCTTGTGGTGATTCACAATTGTACGGATAAGTCGAAACTCCGATACTCGCTGTCACGTTAATCTCTTGAACTTCCATTAACCCGTTAATCGTTTTATACAGTACAAAAGGCTCATCCGCTATGCCTCTTCGAATATTTTCCGCAATTTCAAGGACGCGCTCATGCTCTTTATCTTTGATGAGTACTGTAAATTCTTCACCACCGTAACGTGCAATAATTCCATTATCACCAATTAATCGCTCTAATCGGCGCGCTAATTCAACTAACACTTCATTACCTGATTCATGCCCGTATGTGTCATTAATTTTCTTAAACGAATCTAAATCTAAAATAATGACAGAGAAGCTTTCATGAATCCCTTTAGCCTCTTGATCTGCTACATATTCATCGATATATTCTACTAAATAACGATAATTATATAGTCCCGTTAATTGATCCCGTTGACTTTTACGTCGTTCCTGTTCGTAATGCCGCGCATTTTCAATCGCAACGGATAAAAAGTTTGCTAACACTTCCAAAAGCATTAAATGATATTTTTCGAACGCTCGGGAATTGTTTGATGCAACTGTTAAAACACCGACAACATTGTCATTTCTAAGGATTGGCACCCCTAAGGCACTTTTAACTTCTGCGCCAAACTCATGCCCCTTCATTTTATCAATTTGACTTTTCTTCACGAGCATTCGACTACTATTTTGTTCATAAATTCGCCCAGAAAAACCTTCACCTTTGTATAGTTTAATTTCTTGTTGATGAATCTCATCCATTTTTGTATAACGAATTAAACTCATCGATTGATTTCGCGTTGTTATGTCGAAAATGTAGACATGGGTTGCTGGTATCACACGTTTAACTTCTTTCACAAACGTATCTAAAACACTTTTAACATTTAAACTTTTTGTCAGTTCATGACCAATCTCACTCGTTTTATGTAAATATTCATTTAAACGTTGGGTTTGATTGAAAATTGATAAGACTGCCGACAACAAAATAATCGGGAAGCCGACAAAGTAAATGCCTGGCGTTTCTAATTCAACGTATATGAAATAAAGAACTAAACCTAATGGTAACGTCACTAACGTTAAAAAACCATCGACGAAAAATGAGCTATCTAACAATTTAAACGTTTGACCTAAAATAAAGGATTGAAAAATAGTTAATAGTAGCTGATTCATAATAATCGAGCTAATCATATATCCTGCAATCGGGATGATTTGACTCGAACTAAGTGTGTCAATTCCCGTCGTTCCACCTAGAAAGAAGTAGACGTGAGCAGAGATGAAGGACGTCATTAACAAGATCGTTGAGTTCGTTGCAATTCTATGAAAATCTTTTTTCGGTAATCTAATTTTAAGAAATAAAGCAATTAAAGCAAGTTGAGATAACAAAACTTCGGCGACTAGTCCAAAATATAAAAATACAGCGAGACTGACACTATTAATAAAGAAAATCGTCGTATTCCCAACTTTAAAAGGGAAAAAAGCAACAGCACATATGATCAATGCAAAAGACAGGAAATCAATCCAATTTCCAGTAAAATGTATCGGGTGATGCATAAATATGTAAATCATTAATGCTGGAAAAACAGCTAACCAAATTATCCATAAAGTAATCGCTTTCGATTTTGTCATTCTCAGAAACCCCTTTTAACTTTATCTAACTGTTTTTTATTTTTTGGTAGCTTTTCTAGGTATTAAGTCCTGCCTCACTTCAGAAACGAAATATAATGAACCCGTTATAACGATACAGTCATCATCGTTTAAATCACTTCTTAATTTATCAAACGCCCTTTTCCAGCTAAGCTCTAATGATATATTATATTTTTCTGAAATGTTTTTTAGTTCATCATACCCATAACTTTGGAAATAGTCAAATGGAACTATGATGATTTTTCTAAAATGTTCCTTTAACTTGGATATAATTCCATCAATCGGTTTGTTTTTTACAACTGATAATATAATATAAATGTGTTCACTTCGAAATCGTCTATTTAACGTATCGATTAACGTTTCAACTGCCTCGACATTGTGGGCACCATCTAATACAATAGTTGGATCGTTGTCGATAATTTCAAACCGGCCAATCCAGAATGATTCCTTTAATCCGCGCTTTATTTTTTCTATGGCATAATTTTTATTTTCTAACTCAAACAACTTAATAAAACTAAACAATGCTAATGTCGCATTTTCTATTTGATGTTTTCCACTCATCGTAATGTTAATTGAATCGATTGATATTTGTTCTGATACGAAGGTAAAATGTTCTCCGTTTTCGTTTGATTGGATCCATTTAAACGAGTAGTCTTCGTTAATTTGAAACAATTGGCTCTCATTACTTTTTGCAGTTTCTTTTATAATTTCAATCGCAGTTGGATCAGTGACATTCGTAATCACTGGGACACTCTCTTTAATAATACCACTTTTCTCAGCCGTAATTTCTTCAATTGTTTCGCCTAATATTTTCGTATGGTCAAATCCAATTGATGTAATGATAGATAGTAATGGTTTTTCTATTACATTAGTGGAATCTAATCGGCCCCCTAATCCAACCTCGAAAATCGCATAGTCAACATTTTTATCTAAAAAATATTTGAAAGCAATCACTGTAATAATTTCAAATTCTGTCGGCTTTCCTAATTCTGTTTGCCCAACTTGTTCACATAGAGGTTTAATTAGTTCGACATATTTAACTAAATCTTCCCCACTAATTGGTTGTCCATCAATACTTATCCGTTCATTAAATAGCTCGATATAAGGAGATGTAAATGTCCCGACTTGATAATCATGTGCCTGAAGCAAATGTCTTAAATATGTCACTGTTGACCCTTTTCCATTTGTACCTGCAACATGGATTAGTTTTAGTTTTTTTTCTGGGTTACCAAGCTGGTTTAGTAACCATTCAACCCGTTTCAAGCCTGGTTTAATACCGAATTTAAGCTGATTATGAATCCAGGAAATCGCCTGTTGCTCGTCCATGATTTAAACCTCCTGCTCAAGCTCGTCTCTAATTGATTGTTTCGAGTTCAATTAAAATTATATAATAAAATTGCCTGCATCATACAGGCAATTTTATTATATTTAATTCATATTTTGAAGCTCTTGAAGTCGTTCTTGTACCATTTGTTGTTTTTCTACATATTCTTTTTCTTTTTCCCGCTCCTCTTGAACGATATGCTCTGGAGCTTTACTAACAAAGTTTTCATTAGCTAATTTCTTTTGCACCCGTTCGACTTCCTCGTTCCATTTTTTCAATTCTGCTTTTAACTTTTCAATTTCGGCGTTTATATCAATAAGTCCTTCTAACGGGAAGAAAATTTCCGCACCAGTGACAACGGAAGTTTTTGCTTGTTCAGGAACTTGAATATCCGTTGAAATTTCTAACGTTTTCGGATTACAAAAACGTTCTAAATAATATTTGTTTTTATTTAATTCTTCAACGATTGTCGAATCATTCGCTTTTATTAAAATATTAATTTCTCTGGACATCGGTGTATCTACTTCACGACGTACATTTCTAACAGCGCGAATTATTGATACGAGTCTTTCCATTTCTTTTGCCGATTGATTAAAATTGTAACTCGGATTAGCTTCTGGCCAAGCTGCAACAGTAATCGATTCTCCTTCATGGGGAATATGCTGCCAAATTTCTTCTGTAATAAATGGCATAAACGGATGAAGCATACGTAACGTTTGGTCTAAAACGTAAACGAGGACGGATTTGGTCGTCGCTTTTGCTTCTTCATTTTCACCATATAACGGAAGCTTTGCCATTTCGATATACCAGTCACAAAAGTCACTCCAAATGAAATTGTATAAATGACGGCCTGCTTCACCGAAATCATAACGTTCAATATAACGGGTCACTTCGCTTATCGTTTCATTTAAACGGGTTAATATCCATTCATCAGCGACTGTTTTCTCCTTAGATAAATCGATATCTTCTAGCGAAAAATCGTCTAAGTTCATAATGACGAAACGAGAGGCGTTCCAAATTTTATTGGCAAAATTCCACGTTGATTCGACCTTCTCCCAATGGAAACGTAAATCTTGACCAGGGGATGAACCTGTTGACAAGAAGTAACGTAATGAATCGGCGCCATACTTTTCGATCACATCCATCGGGTCAACACCGTTACCTAAAGATTTACTCATTTTCCGCCCTTCCGCATCTCGAACAAGTCCGTGAATTAAAACATCTTTAAATGGACGTTGATCTGTAAAATGTTTAGATTGAAAGACCATGCGAGCGACCCAGAAAAATATAATATCGTATCCAGTCACTAATACATCTGTTGGAAAGTAACGTTTATAATCTTCGCTTTCTACATTCGGCCAACCCATCGTTGAAAACGGCCATAGTGCAGATGAAAACCACGTATCTAACACATCTTCATCTTGTTGCCAATTTTCAATATCTGCTGGCGCTTCCTTACCAACATAAACTTCACCTGTTTCTTTATGATACCAAGCTGGAATACGGTGACCCCACCAGAGTTGTCTTGAGATACACCAATCTCGAATATTTTCCATCCAGTTTAAATACGTTCCTTCAAAACGATTCGGAATGAAATTTACTTTCTCATCTGTCTGTTGCAATTTAATCGCTTCTTCTGCTAGTGGCTGCATTTTAACAAACCATTGTGTCGATAAATACGGTTCGACTACAGCCCCGCTTCGTTCAGAATGTCCAACTGAATGAATATGCTCTTCAATTTTAAACAAAACGCCTGCTTCTTCTAAATCCTTAACAATTTGTTTACGACATTCAAATCGATCTAATCCATTATATTTCCCTGCATTTTCATTCATCGTGCCATCTTCGTTCATGACGAGAATTCGCTCTAACTGATGGCGGTTACCAATTTCAAAGTCATTCGGGTCGTGGGCAGGGGTAATTTTAACTGCACCTGAACCGAATTCCATATCAACATAATCATCGGCGACTATTTCAATTTCCCGACCGACTATTGGAAGGATTACTTTTTTACCAATTAAATGTTGATACCTTTCATCATCAGGATGAACGGCAACAGCTGTATCACCTAACATCGTTTCTGGTCGTGTCGTCGCTACTTCAATATGACCTGAGGCGTCTTTTAACGGATATTTCATATGATATAAAGCGCCTTTCACCTCATCATATATAACTTCGATATCAGATAGAGCTGTTTTCGTACTCGGATCCCAGTTAATAATATATTCCCCACGATAAATTAAGCCTTCTTCATACAATTTTATAAATACTTCTTGAACAGCATGAGATAATCCTTCATCGAGGGTAAAGCGCTCTTTAGAATAATCGAGTCCTAAACCTAATTTCTCCCATTGACTTCTAATAAATTGGGCATACTCTTCCTTCCAGCTCCAAGACGCTTCAAGGAATGCTTCTCTCCCTAAGTCGTAACGTGATTTTCCTTCTTCCTTTAACTTTTCCTCAACTTTTGCTTGGGTTGCAATACCAGCATGGTCCATTCCAGGCAACCATAACACATCGTAACCCCGCATCCGTTTATACCGAGACATAATATCTTGTAATGTCGTATCCCAAGCATGGCCTAAATGGAGTCGTCCTGTTACGTTTGGCGGTGGAATGACGATTGTAAATGGCTCTTTATTCGGATCATTTTTCGCTTCAAAAAAGCCACCCTTTAACCAATAATCATAACGCCCCTTTTCAACCTGCTCTGGATGATATTTAGGTGCCATTTGCTCCCCTTGGCGATGTGCCATATAAATCCCTCCATCAACTAGTTTAATTCCATCATTGACAAAAATAAAAAAATCTTTTCATCCTTTAACTAAAGGACGAAAAGATTTAATTCGCGGTACCACCTTCATTTGCAAATAATAAAACATATTTGCACACTTCATGACGATAACGGTTTTCCCGGCTTCTTCTACTTTATTTCAAAGAAGCTGCATATTCAGAGCGACCTTCCAAGTCTTCATACCGAGGAAGCTTTCAGCGAGATGCTTCCCTCTCTTTCGGAATTCAACTTGTACTCCTCTCTTACAAGCATTTCATAATCAATTTAATTTATTATATCATATACAAATGAGCAGCTATCTGTCAATTTAAATGACACAAAATTTTTATCATTATCATATGTTGTAACAAAATAGAAAGGAGGATTAGAATGGCCAAACATTATCGGTACCGGTTTCCACCTTGGTTATTTAAATGTGCCATCGTTATGGAGAAATGCACATTGCCTCTTTTAATTTATCAGCTGATTAGAACTTTATTTTTTCCAACGACCCTCGATGTGTTATTACTCGGATTGTTTGTCGGTCTCTTTTTAGCCTTTTATTTAAAATGGATTTAGCTCGATTTTGTTTCTTTATATGGAACGTAAAGCAATTCACCACTTTGAAGCTCATAGCCAGATTCCAAATTGTTTAATCGTTCCAGCCTAGTTACGGAAACATCGTAATCTTTTGCAATGGAATCGAGCGTCTCATCTTCTTGGACAAACCGAATTTTAAGCTGTACCTTCTCAGGCTGATCTTCTTTGTTACGAAACAGACTTGCTAAATAACTCAACCCTTTTTTAGGTTTTTCTTCAGCTTCTTGCTCCACTTCTTCTACTTCTGTACTTTCAACATCACCTTGCTGCTCCTCCTCAACGGATTCAGCTGTGACCGGTTCTACCATTTCTTCATTTGAACTCGTTAACTCTTCTGAAGCTACCGCCTGCTCCTGTTTTTTCTGTAAAAATTCAGAGAAGCTATGGGTCGTTTCTTTTTTCCAAAAATCACGACCTACTTCATCATCACCATCATCAGATTTAGCTTCATCTTGTACTTCGTCACTTTGCTCATCTTGATATGGCACACTTCCATCAAAATGAGGAACGTTATCCTCTTCCTGTTCCTCTTCCAAACTCGGTATGGCCTTTAATTCAAAATCAGGTTGATAAAACTCCCTTTCTTCCTCAGGCTCTAATTCTACTCCGTCCAGACGAATTTTAGCAAAGATGTGTAATGTTTTCGGCTCAGGTAATTCATAATCGAAATATTCAATATGAACTTCAGGCTCATTCGTTTCCCTAATCCGATTGCTCGGAATCGTAATATCAACTGGGATTGGGTAGTTAAAGGTCGTAAATCCATTATCCATCGCTTTTACTTGCTGAACGTAATTATCAGCTTGTTCTTCATCAATTAAATAAACGGGTTCTTGATTTGGAATCGATTGATATTCTCCTGAAACGATTAACACACCTCTTAATTGAATATGGGTCATTTCATTATAAACACGAACATCTGGTTGAATTGAAATCCCATATAAATCATCAATTTCTTCGCCCTGGCGGAAAACAATCTTCTCTTCTAAATCAAACAATATCGGCTCATTATTATTTTCACTCACAATCCTTCCTCCTCACCTAATCTCTTTATCAATAAATATATGTGTTTTTATTAATAAAAAGAACTTGAGGATCAAGGTTGTTTCATTTAAGATAGGCATCAATCCATAAAAAAACCCTAGTTAGCTTCTATTCAACTAACTAGGGTATATCCTTTATTCTTCATGTTTATATTGGCTAAACACGCGATCAGCTGCAGCGATTGTTTTTTCAATATCTTCATCGGAATGAGCTGTTGATAAAAACATCCCTTCAAATTGAGAAGGTGGTAAAAAGATACCTTCCTCAAGCATGCCTTTATAGTACGTTGCAAACCAATTTAAATCAGATGTTTTTGCCGCATCGAAATTAATAACATCCTCTTCAGTAAAGAAAAATCCAATCATCGAACCAGCCCGATTCACTTGAAGGGGAACATGATGTTTCTCTGCTGCTTGTTTGAATCCTTCGATGAGTCGGTCTGCTTTTCGATTCATTTCGACATACGATTGTTCTGTTAGCTGACTTAACGTTTCATATCCAGCTGTCATAGCTAGTGGATTTCCTGATAAAGTACCTGCTTGATAAATATCCCCAGACGGAGCAACGCGTTCCATAATTTCTCGTTTACCACCGTAGGCTCCAACTGGTAAACCTCCACCGATAACTTTTCCTAAACACGTAATATCTGGTGTAATGTTAAAATGACCTTGGGCACCTTGATAGCTCACACGGAATCCAGTCATAACTTCATCAAAAATTAATAATGAACCAAATTCATTTGTAATTTCTCTTAAAAACGATAAGAAATTATTAACTGGAGGAACGACTCCCATATTCCCCGCCACTGGCTCAACAATCACGGCTGCAATATCATCGCCGTATTCATCAAAAGCATAACGTACACTTTCTTGATCGTTATATGGCACGGTAATCGTATTTTGTGCAATCGATGCAGGAACTCCTGGGCTATCAGGTAAACCTAGTGTCGCAACGCCTGAACCTGCTTTAATTAATAATGAATCTCCGTGACCGTGATAGTTTCCTTCAAATTTTAATATTTTATCTCGTCCAGTATAACCTCGTGCAAGACGCAAAGCACTCATCGTTGCTTCTGTCCCTGAGTTAACCATTCGGATCATCTCTATTGAAGGAACCCGCTCAATGACGAGTTTGGCTAATTCATTTTCATAAGCCGTGTTTGCTCCGAAGCTCGTCCCTTTTTCCATCACTTCTTTTAATCTTGAAACGACTTTTTCATGGGCGTGACCTAAAATTAAAGGTCCCCAACTTAATACATAATCAATATATTCATGACCTTCTACATCATAAATTTTTGATCCTTTTCCACTGTCCATATAAATAGGGTCTAATTCAACATTTTTAAAAGCTCTTACTGGCGAATTAACCCCGCCTGGCATTAACGTAATTGCTTCTTCATACAATTTTTTCGACTTAGCATAGCGACTCATTTTTATCCGCTCCTTCTACTATTCACTTAACCATTTAGCAACATCTTTCGCGAAATACGTGATGATTAAATCTGCTCCTGCCCGCTTCATTGAAGTTAGTTTTTCGAGAACAATTTGTTTTTCATCAATCCAGTCGTTTTGGGCCGCCGCTTTAACCATGGCGTACTCACCACTTACGTTATAAGCAACGATTGGATATGGATACCGATCCTTGATTTCTCTCATAATATCCAAATACGTCATCGCTGGTTTGACAATTAAAAAGTCTGCCCCTTCATGTACATCACTATCTGCCTCACGAATCGCTTCTAATCGATTGCTCGGATCCATTTGATACGTTTTCCGATCCCCGAATTGAGGTGTACTTCCTGCCGCATCACGGAATGGACCGTAAAAGGCTGAAGCGTATTTAACTGCATACGACATAATCGGGATTTCTTCAAAACCATTTTCATCCAAACCTTTACGAATCTCTTGAACGAAGCCATCCATCATATTAGATGGTGCAATAATATCTGCTCCAGCCTTCGCTTGAGAAATAGCTGTTTTCACGTGAAGTGGTAAAGACGCATCGTTATCAACATAATTATCATGAATAACGCCACAATGACCGTGATCCGTATATTCACATAAACACGTATCTGCTACGACAATTAAATCCGAGTAATGTTGTTTAATTAATCGGGTTGCTTGTTGGACGATTCCTTCATCATTATAAGCTTCTGAACCGACTGCATCCTTTTTCTTTGGGATGCCAAACAGTAAAACAGAACGAATACCTAAATCAACGACTTCTTTGATTTCATCTAATAAATAATCTAATGATAATTGATAAATACCCGGCATCGATGGTACTTCATTTTTTTGATTAGCTTCCTCAGTGACGAAGATGGGATAAATGAAATCTTCCTTTTGTAAGACTGTTTCCTTAACGAGTGCACGCATATTTTCAGATCTTCTTAATTTCCGATGACGATCAAACTGTAATTGACTCATACAATACCCCTTTCCGATGATTCTATTATTTTTTCTAAAAGACCATCTAGCGTATATTCATTCGGTATTAACGTGTGTTTAAAGCCGACTTCCTTAGCTTTAGCTTCCGTCGTTTCCCCAATACAGAAACACGGTTTATTTAACTCATCCGCTATATTACCCTTTAGCTGAGTTGAGAAAGCATCAATGGATGAGGGTGAAGTAAAGCAATACAAGTCAATTGGATATTCCTTTAAAATTTGTGCTAAATTGATTTTGTCATTAACGGCCGTTTTATAGACGAACATCGTATCAAAGGGTATGTTTTCCTTTGATAATTCACGATCAATGACATCACGGGCTAAATTTCCTTTGACGAGTAATGGATAATTCGGTTTATATTTTTGTAAGTATTGTGATGAAAAATGATCAGCATCAAAGGTTGTCGGTACAAAGGAAGCATTGAAACCATATTGCTTTAGCGCGAGCTCCGTTTTCGTACCAACTGTTCCGAACCGAAGTGCTTTATTTTGCTTTAAAATAGAAATCGTATAACCAAATTCCTTTAATGTTTGAAAGAAAAAATGAACGCCGTTAATACTCGTAAATATAATCCAATCATATTTTGAAATATGGTCAAGTAATGTTTTGTTTTCTTTTATCTTCCAATGTTCAAATGTAGTAAGGGGTACAGGAATAACATTTGCCCCTAAATTATCTAATTCATCAATAAAAAGTTTCGCTTTATTTTTTTCCCTTGAAAGAAAAATTGTTTTATTTTTGAGTGAATCCATGATTACTCACCCATTTCATTAATTGCTTCAGCAACGAGATCTTGGGCACCTTGATTAATTAAATCAGCCGCAGCTAATTCACCCGCTTCAATAGGGTCCTTTGATTTTCTCGTCGTTTTTAAAATTGTTTTTCCATCACCTGAAGCAACTAACGCTGTTAAAACAACTTCATCTTCTTCAATAACAGCATATCCAGCAATCGGAACTTGACAGCTACCTTCTAATAGGTTTAGAAATTTACGTTCAGCTGAAACTGTTTTTGCCGTATATTCATCATTAATTAATGTTAATAGATTGAGTAAATCCTGATCCTCTTCCCGACATTCAATTGCCAATGCCCCTTGACCAACCGCTGGTAAACAAACTTCTGGCTCAATAAATTCCGAAATAATATCTTCATTCCAGCCTGATCGTTTAACACCCGCTGAAGCTAATAGGATTGCATCATAATCTTCTTCTTTTAACTTTCTTAAACGGGTATCGATATTTCCTCTAATCCATTTAATATTTAAATCTGGACGATAAGCGAGTAATTGGGCACTTCGTCTTAAACTACTCGTACCGATAATTGCCCCTTCTTTTAAATCATCTAGCTTCTCATTATTTTTAGAAATAAGAATATCTCGGTGATCCTCCCGCTTCGGAACTGAACCGATGACTAATCCTTCTGGCAGTACAGAAGGCATATCTTTCATGCTATGTACAGCCATATCAACTGTTTTATCGAACATTTCTTTTTCGATTTCTTTAACGAATAACCCTTTTCCGCCAACCTTAGAAAGAGTCACATTTAAAATACGATCGCCTTTTGTGCTGATTTCTTTTATTTCAAACGTGTATTGATCCGTTACTTTTTTCAGTTGCTCAATGACCCATTTTGTTTGTGTTAATGCTAAATTACTTTTTCTTGAACCGACAATGATATGACGCATCGTTTTCCTCCTGTACAAATAAATATATAAAAAAATGGCTTGATTTGACCAAACCATTGGATAGAAGGCAAGCTCGCTTGCCTTCTAATGTTAATAATTATCTCAAAATGATCAAAATATGTTTGATCTTACTTCTTATGAATTTGAATAAAATAAGCTTGCAATCGGCAACATTCTTGTTACTGATTGATGACTTTGGTGCTTTTTACTCTGTTCTTCAAGCTCATGCTGAACCTCTTCCTCGATGCCAAACACGCGAATAAACAATTTTAACATATCCTCTGAATGTTCTTCGCCAGCCATTTCCTTCGCTTGCAAAATAGGTTCTTTTAACATTTGATTAATAATACTTTTCGTATGTTTACTTAGCACTTTTCGTTCACGGTCGGTTAAATCAGGCATTTTTCGTTCAATCGATGCCATCGTTTCCGCTTGAATTTTAAGTGCTTTCTTTCTTAAAGCTGATAGAATAGGCACAACTCCTAAAGTAACAAGCCAGTCATCAAATTCCTTAATTTCTTCAACAATTAATTTTTCAATTTGTTCAGCTGCTTTTTGACGTTCTTCTAAGTTATGATCAACGATATCTTGTAAATCATCAATATCGTACAACATCACATTTTCTAATTCACTAATATTAGGATCAATATTTCTTGGAACAGAAATATCAATTAAAACGAGTGGACGATTATCCCGTTTAGCAAATGCTTCTGAGACAATTTCCTTCGTTATTACGTAATCGTTCGCACCTGTTGACCCGATGACAATGTCTGCCTCTACTAAAGCATCTGATAATTGCTCAATTGATTTTGCTTTTCCAGAAACCTTCTGAGCAACAGTATCAGCAGTTTTTAACGTCCGGTTTGCAATCGTTATATTTTTAACGCCGCTACCGTGTAAATTTTGAGCAGCTAATTCACCCATCTCACCAGCACCAACAATGAGCGCATGTTTATCATTTATTTGACGAAAGAGTTTTTTCGATAGTTCTACTGCCGCATAACTAATTGAAACCGCATGTTCGCCGATTTCTGTTTCGTGATGCGCTCTTTTCGCATTTGTCACAGCCATTTTGAATAATTGATTAAAGATAAGTCCTGACGCATCATGCTTTTGAGCGATGTCGAATGCTGTTTTTACTTGGCCTAGAATTTGCGTTTCACCTAATACCATCGAATCAAGCCCAGCAGACAGTCGGAATAAATGTTCAATCGCTTCTTTATCTTCTTTAATCGATACGTAATCGTTAATTTCTTCTAATGGAAAGGAAAACCATTCAGAAATAAATCGTTTTGTATAATAACGACCCGTATGTGCTTGGTCAGCCACAACGTAAAGCTCGGTCCGGTTACATGTTGAAACGATGATGTTTTCTAGTATGCTTTTTTCTTTATTCAGAGCTGTCATTGCTTCCGCGACATGATCATCTGAAAAAGAAAGCCGTTCTCTAACCTCAATCGGGGCTGTCCGATAGTTCAAACTTACAACAATAATATGCATGACTTAAACTACACCCCTGTCTCATAATAATCGTTCTAATTCAAAGTATATCAGTTAATATCATCCAGTTAATTGCCTATTCATGAACTTATTATGAAAATTTGTATGAATATTAAATTAGAATGATTATAATTAACCATTAATTATCGTATCATAGTATGTTATAATCAATCAAGAAATCCGTCTAGAACTAGGAGTTGTCAAACGATGAAAAAACATTCAACGATTATTAGTCTTTTACTTATTGGAATCGGGATTTATTTTTTGTTACAACAATATTCTATTCCCTATTTATCTCAGTTTAGTACATGGCCAACCTTATTAATTATTTTTGGTGTTGCATTTTTATTTAATAGTTATAAAAATAAAGACCGTGATAGTTTATTTCCAGGAATCGTCCTACTCGGTTTAGGTATTCATTTTCATGCTTTAAACGATGTAGACTGGTGGACAAATCATTGGGGAATGTACACATTAATCGTCGGATTAGCTTATTTAATACATAGTTACAAATCTAAAAAGAGCTTAACGCCAGGGTTGTTATTAACAGTTATTTCGATAATCGTCTTAATGCCTGCGATTATTCCGAGCTGGTATACTACTTTTGATTTTGTTTATTCAAAAATTGAGCAGTTTTGGCCGTTTATATTAATTATTATTGGTAGCTTATTATTGTTTAAAAAATAAGAAACAGTCGTAGTTTTAACAAATGATGAAAACTTATCCAAAAAAAGATGGCCACACGTAAATAACTGTGGCCATCTTCTTATTTAGTTATTCATTAATGTATTGCATTAACACTTTCCACGCCTTATCTTTTCCTTCTCCTGTCATTGAAGAAAAAGGGATAATCGTATCTTCTGCTTCTAACTCAAGATGCTCTTTAATCGTTTTTAAATGTTTTTCCTTTTTTGATTTAGGTACTTTATCCATTTTCGTCGCAATAACGACAACGGGAATTTGATAATGCTTCAAAAAGTCATACATAATCATATCATCTTCTGTTGGTGGATGACGTAAATCAACTAATAGCACAGTCGCTCGTAATGAATCTCGCGTTTGAAAATATTCCTCCATCATCCGCCCCCACGCTTCTCGTTCCTTTTTCGAAACTTTTGCATAGCCGTAACCTGGTACGTCAACAAAATAAAAGGAGTCATTAATTTTATAAAAATTGAGCGTTTGAGTTTTACCTGGTTTGGACGATGTCCGAGCTAAGCTTTTCCTATGAATCATCTTATTTATAAAAGAAGATTTTCCGACATTAGAACGACCAGCAAGAGCGATTTCGGGCAACAATTCTTGTGGATATTGCTTACTGCTAACAGCACTAATGACTAATTGTGCTTCATTCACGTTCATTTTTTTGACTCCTTCAATAAAGCGTGTTGTAACACTTCATCTAAATGATTCACTTTGATAAAGTTTAAATCTTTACGAACACTTTCTGGAATATCTTCTAAGTCTTTATCATTCTCTTCAGGTATAATAATCGTCGTTAAGCCCGCACGATGGGCACTTAAAGATTTTTCCTTTAAGCCACCAATCGGAAGCACCCGACCTCTTAAAGTGATTTCCCCAGTCATACCGACATCTTTTCTTACAGGGCGATTCGTTAATGCCGAAACTAAGGCGGTGGCAATTGTAATCCCTGCCGACGGGCCATCTTTCGGAACGGCGCCTTCAGGGACGTGGATATGAATATCGTGCTTTTCATGAAAGTCTGGTTTAATTTTTAGCTCATCCGCACGGGAACGAATATAACTGAAAGCTGCTTGGGCCGATTCCTTCATAACATCGCCAAGTTTTCCTGTTAACGTTAATTTTCCTTTACCTTTAGCAATCGACACTTCAATTGACAGCGTATCGCCACCTGCTTGAGTGTACGCTAATCCTGTTGCTGTCCCTACTTGATGGTCAGCTTCAGCTTGTCCATAACGGAAAAGCGGTTTACCTAATAGTTCTTCTACTTTGTTTTCGGTTATAATGACCTTCTTCATTTCACCTGAAACGATAATTTTAGCCGCTTTTCTACAAAGGGAAGCAATTTGTCTTTCTAAATTACGAACGCCCGCTTCTCTTGTATACATGCGGATCAATTTTAATATGGCAGCATCGCGAAATTGAACTTGAGATTTTTCAAGTCCATTTTCCTTCATTTGCTTTTTAATTAAATGCTCCTTTGAAATATGGAGCTTTTCAATTTCTGTATAGCCAGCAATCGAGATTACTTCCATGCGGTCTAACAATGGACCTGGTATCGACTGCAGATAGTTCGCTGTTGCAACGAACATAACCTTCGATAAATCATAAGCTTCTTCAATAAAATGATCACTAAAATTATGATTTTGTTCTGGATCGAGAACTTCAAGTAAAGCTGAAGCTGGATCCCCTCGAAAATCGCTCGCCATTTTATCGATTTCATCAAGTAAAAAGACAGGGTTAACCTTTTCCGCCTTTTTCATACCTTGAATGATCCGCCCTGGCATCGCGCCAACATAAGTTCTTCGATGTCCACGAATTTCCGCCTCATCCCTCACACCACCGAGAGAAATTCTAACAAATTTCCTTCCGACAGCACGGGCAATTGATTTCGCTAAGGACGTTTTACCGACTCCAGGTGGACCGACTAAACAGAGGATTGGACCTTTTAATGATTTCGTTAATCTTTGAACAGATAAATATTCTAATACCCGCTCTTTCACTTTTTCTAATCCGTAGTGGTCTTCGTTTAAAATTTTTTCAGCATGGTTTATGTCTAAATTGTCAATCGTCTCATCATTCCAAGGTAATGAAACGAGCCACTCAATGTAATTACGGATGACAGAGCTTTCAGCCGAGCTTTGGGGTACTTTCTCATAACGGTCTAATTCTTTCAAAGCGACAACTTCAACTCGCTCAGGCATGTCCGCTTCTTCAATCTTTTCTCTTAGCTGTTCGATTTCTCCGTTAATTCCATCTCGTTCGCCAAGTTCTTTTTGAATCGCTTTTAATTGTTCCCTTAAGTAATATTCTCTTTGGGTTCTTTCCATCGAGCGTTTTACCCGTTGACCAATTTTTCTTTCTAAGCTCAATACTTCTTTTTCATTTTGGATAAGATGAATTAAATAATCGAGCCGATCAGGTACGTAAGACGTTTCTAAAATTCTTTGCTTTTGCCCGACTTTTAATGTTAAATGAGATGCGACCATGTCTGCTAAGCGACCAGGGTCATCAATATCTCTAACCGTTTCAAACGTCTCTTTATTCAATCGTTTTGAGATTTTCGTATATTCTTTAAATTGTTTAATAAGCATACGCATTAGCGCTTGCTCTTCAACGTAATCTCCACGCTCATCCTCAAGCTCCTCATAAGAAGCAACAAAATATGGCTCTTGATTATTAATGGATGTAATTGTTGCTCGTTTTACCCCTTCGACTAATATCCGATTCGTCCCGTTAGGCAACTTTATCATTTGCTTTATATGACCAATCGTTCCCGTTGAATATAAATCATCAACTGTCGGATTGTCGTTTGCCGATTCTTTTTGAGAAACTAAAAGAATGTGATGATCATCAACCATACATTTTTCTAACGCCTTCACAGACTTTTCGCGACCTACATCTAAATGTAAAACCATAGATGGATAAACGACGACACCGCGTAACGGAAGGAGGGGAATTTCTTTAAGGTTTTCTTTTTCCAAGGAAGGACACCTCCAAATTTTCCACATAACATTATCATATAAAATTTAAAGATACGTGTAAATTGATATTGATTAACCTTTATTATGTTCTAAGTTTATCGAATATATTTTTCGATTAAACCAAAAGAAAAGGTACTCCATAACATGTTAGAGTACCTTTATTCGTTGTAATTAAGCACTTTCTTTCGGTTTTTTCTTATTTTGATCGATAACGGAGCCATCCTGCATAATGAGCTTCGGCTTTCCTTTTTCTTTTTCAATCGTATCTTTAGTGATAATACATTTTTCGATATCTTCTCTTGAAGGTAGCTCAAACATCATCTCAAGCATAACCCCTTCAATGATGGAGCGTAACCCACGGGCTCCTGTTTTACGTTCAATCGCTTTTTTCGCAATTGCAACTAATGCATCATCTTCAAATTCTAACTCAACATCATCCATTTGGAATAACTTTTCATATTGTTTAACTAACGCATTTTTCGGTTTCGTTAAAATTTGAACTAATGCATCTTCATCTAACTGCTCTAAGCTGCCGATGATTGGTAAACGTCCGATAAACTCTGGAATTAAACCGTAACGTAATAAGTCTTCTGGTAGCACTTTCGTTAAAAGCTCAGAATCCTTCACCTTCGCGTTTTTAGAGTTCGAACCAAAGCCAATTACTTTTTCACCAAGTCGACGTTTAACAATTTGATCAATACCGTCAAAGGCACCACCGACGATGAATAAAATATTCGTCGTATCAATTTGTATAAACTCTTGATGCGGATGCTTTCTTCCGCCTTGTGGTGGGACACTCGCTGTCGTTCCTTCTAATATTTTTAATAGAGCTTGTTGAACCCCTTCACCGGATACATCACGAGTAATTGATGGGTTTTCTGATTTTCTTGCTACTTTATCGATTTCGTCGATATAAATAATCCCTTTTTCGGCCTTTTCAACATCATAATCAGCCGCTTGAATTAATTTTAATAAAATATTTTCCACATCTTCACCGACATAGCCCGCTTCGGTTAATGATGTCGCATCTGCAATAGCAAAAGGTACGTTTAAAATTCGTGCTAACGTTTGAGCGAGTAGTGTTTTCCCACTACCTGTAGGGCCGAGTAGTAAAATATTACTTTTAGATAGCTCAACCTCTTCGCTTACGAAATTCGTCTTGATCCTTTTGTAATGGTTATATACGGCAACGGACAATGACTTTTTAGCTTGTTCTTGTCCGATGACATAATCGTCTAATATATCACAAATTTCCTTTGGCTTTGGAATATCATTTAATTCCTCTTGTTCCACTGAGCCAAGCTCTTCTTCTACAATCTCAGAACATAAATCGATACATTCATCACATATATATACACCTGGTCCCGCTACAAGCTTGCGGACTTGGTCTTGCGTCTTCCCACAAAAAGAACATTTTAATTGTCCTTTATCATCATTAAATTTCAACATGTTTTCACCCCGTATTTATCTATATTACACGCATAACATTTATCTTAAACAAATGAAAGGGAGTTATTCCGTAACATTATTATGTACCCGTTCAGTAAAATAGTCAAAAGAAAAAACTTACTATCATTTTACGCATATATTTATAAAAGTTACACTAAAAATTAAATTTACGCGCTTTATAATAATTATTTATGTATGTAAAATTTGAGTTAAAACAAGGCACGTATAAAACGCGCCTTGTCTTTATATGAGAATCAGATTATTTTGTTTCACTATGTTCAACTAAAAAGTCAATCGCTTTTTTAATTTTTAAATCGTCTTTTACTAAATCAGTGTTACCGCCTAGCATTTCAACGACATTTTCCACTTCTAAATTATACATCTTAGCCATTTCTTCCATATCTTTTTGTACATCTTCATCAGTTGCTTCTAAATTTTCTTCAATTGCAATCGCTTCTAATGTTAAGTTTGTACGGACGCGTTTTTCTGCGTCTTCTTTCATCTGTTCTCTTAGTGCGTTTTCATCTTGACCAGAGAATTGGAAGTAAATATCTAAAGTCATACCTTGCATTTGGAGTCGTTGTTCAAATTCTTGCATCATTCGGTCAAGCTCAGAATCGACCATCGCTTCAGGAACATCAATTTCCGCATTTTCCGTTGCTAGGTTAATTAAAGTTTCACGAAGCTCCGTATCTGCATCAGTTTCCTTCTGTTCTTCTAAACGTTTCTTCGTTTTTTCTTTTAATTGTTCTAACGATTCGACTTCTTCATCAACATCTTTAGCGAATTCATCATCTAGTTCAGGCACTTCTTTATATTTAATTTCGTGAATTTTCACTTTAAATACAGCTTCTTTACCTGCTAAATCTTCAGCATGATACTCTTCAGGGAATGTAACTTGAACTTCTACATCCTCTCCTGATTCATGCCCGATCAATTGCTCTTCAAAACCTGGAATGAATTGATTTGAACCAATTTCTAAAGAATGGTTTTCATCTTTTCCACCTTCAAATGGTTCCCCATCCTTAAAGCCTTCATAATCGATTACAACTGTATCGCCTTCTTCAACTTTACCTTCTTCTTTAACGACTAATTCAGCGTTTTGCTCTTGAAGAAGCTTTAACTCTTCTTCAATATCTTCATCCGTTACCGTCGTATCTATCTTCTCGACTTCTAGCCCTTTATATTCCCCTAATTTCACCTCAGGCTTTACTGTAACAGTAGCTGTGAAAATAACTGGTTTTCCTTTTTCAATTTGTTCAACATCCACTTCTGGACGATCGACAGGGAAAATACCTGTTTCATCAATTGCATTTGAATAAGCATTCGGTAACATTAAATCAATCGCATCTTGATATAATGATTCAACCCCAAAACGTTTTTCAAAAATTGGTCGTGGCATTTTACCTTTTCGGAATCCTGGTACTTGCACTTCTTTTACTACTTTTTTGAAAGCTTGATCAAGCGCATTATCAAATTCTTCAACACTCACTTCGAATGTTAGTACGCCTTCATTGCCTTCTTTCTTTTCCCATTTTGCTGACATAAAAATCTTCCCTCCAAAATCTATTATTTCAATTAAAACCTTTCATTTTAAGGTGTAGCGAATGTTACACAAGTTTTGCAACCACTATATTATAACATAGATGACACGCCATTCAACAACTATGAATAAAAAGCTAAACTTCAATTTGCGAGAAATACTTTTTCTCTAATTGCTCAATTTTTTCAACCCAATTTAAAACGTTCGGAGCTATGTATTGATCCATTTTTTTCTCATCATCATATAAGTATTTTGTTGCTAAATAAGAAGCCGCTTTAGCAATCTCTTTTAACTCTTCGTCATTCGGTGTAAAAGGATAGTAAATATACAACAGCCGATACAAAATTTGCTTTATAAATATGAATAACGTTGGGTCAGATTGCTCAATGTCATCTAATTCGTATAAAATGGCAATCGCAAATTTTGTCTCGAAAACATCTTCAAGCTCATTCGGGTTAAATAATTGGTCTTGGCCGAACTTCTCAACTTCAATATGTTTATTCACATCATATTCCGTACACCATTGTAAAATCCCCGTTTTAATAATCGGATTTAAATTTGTATCTGCTAAATAAGGTGTCAGCCGTTTCAAATATGGCTGGATTGGCTGCTGCCGCAAAACGGATAGTAAGCCCCACTGTGTTTGCAGCTCATTTTTTTCTAGGGATTCAATAAACTGTTCAATTTGGTCATCCATTTGCTGATCTGGTGACGTTTCTAAAAATTGTTTACTCATGTTGTAAATTTGTAAATAAGACTGCTCGAACTCAAAAGGAACCTTTTCCGTTTCAAAAATTTCATCTAATAAACTTATCACTTCTTCATACCGGCTCGTTTGAAATAAAATAGACAAATAAATATGTAAGTATTTATAATATTGACTTTGATCGTTATACATTAATTTTTTACAAAGCTCCAACGCTTCGTCATAACGATTCAATTCAATTAAACAAATGACTTTTGCGGTTAATATTTCATTTGTAGCTTCTTGAAACGACTCTAATTTTTCAATATGTATAAGAGCTTCTTTAAAATTCTTATGTTTGACCGCATTTAAACTTTCATTCTCTAATTGCTTACGCCAGCCAGGAAACATAATAATATCTTCATGTTCATTATTCACCATAACATCATCCTGTCTAAAAAGTTTTATAACCATACTTTACCCAAAATATTAAAGTTGAAAACGTATCGAGCCAACCTTTTTATGTATACCTTCATACTATACTATTTAAACTTGATTGTAAAAATAGTAATATCCATGATGTACACTTAATTGTATGATTCCTTATTCAGATGTTATTTATTTTAGAATATAAGAAAAATCTCACTTATAGCAAGAAGTTCTTTTTTAATTTAAAAGGAATTTTAGTGTCCTTTATACAAAATATCGAGAAATTCATGTATAATCTATATGCGTATTTACATTTAGTAATCTTTTCATTCTCAATATTATTATGCGTGAACGACTTTCTTTAGTTAAAATCAAGCCTCTAAGTGGCGCACGAATCAGTGTGTCTTTATTATGTTTTTAACGGAGGTAAGGATATTGAGTGAATTACAATTTTCTAATACTCATAAAGAGTCTTATTTTGATGGTAAGCTACACCAATATGTTGGTTATTTAATTTTGTTTTTATTAATGGTCGTTTTAACCTTTGGATTAGCATATCCGTGGGCAATCACGATGATGCTTAAATGGAAAACTAGACATACAGTTATTGAAGGGAAAAGACTCCAGTTTAAAGGGACTGGCATCGGTCTATTTGGAAACTATATTAAATGGTGGTTACTCACAATTGTTACTTTAGGAATCTATTTATTTTGGTTAATTATTTCCGTAAATAAATGGAAGGCGAAACATACAGTATTTGACCAATAAAGATATAAAAGGATAAAATTGTTGATTATTAAGGGGGATTTAAATATGAGACGCGTGTTATTTTTAATTTCAATGACGATGATTGCATTATTTTTAGTCGCATGTGATGAGGCGGTCATTCAAAATGTAAATAATGAAACTAATAATGACGTACAAGAAAATAATAATGGAACAAGTGAAGATGCAAATCATATCGAAAATAATCTAGGAACAAACGAAACTTCTAACGATGATGAAAAAATCGAAGGAAATGAAGAGGAACTGGAATTAGTATCGAAAGAAAATAATGACGAACCAATTATAAATGAGATGGGAGATACCGTTCACTTTAACGATCTTCACATTACATTAAATGATGCTTATTTAAGTGAAGGTGGGGAATGGGAAACTCCTTTCAATGATTATTATTTAATTTTAGACTTATCAATTGAAAATACGGCTGATGAGCCAAAAAATGTTTCTACTTTACTTCAAATGTCTGTTGTAGACGATGAAAATTATAGCTATGATATTACGATATTTACTGAAACGAAAGGTAGTTTAGATGGTGAAATTGGGCCCGGAAGAACGACCCGAGGTGAAGTCGCTTTTGATGTTGATTCGTCAAGCTATTACGAATTTGTTTATGAAGATCCATTTAGAGCTGGACAAGCGATTTGGCGATTTGAAGCGAATTAATTTATGTTAGAATAAATATTTTTTAAAATAATAGTTGCTATATTAAGAAGGGTAAAAGGGTAGGCCCCCAAAGTAAGGTGAATTTTTCGCCCTAAATTGGGGAAATGGAGTACCAATAACCCTTCTTTTTTAATTCTTATTATACAGCTAAAACAACTAAACACCAGATAAAATACCGCCTTCAACTAGAAATTCTCCACCCGTTGAATAAGTTGATTCATCAGATGCAAGGAAGAGCACTAAATTGGTAACTTCTTTAGTCTCACCCATACGTTGTAACGGAACTGACGCTGCAACAATTTTTTCTGCATCTTTATTTTCACTAACCATTGCCGTTTTGATTGCTCCAGCATGAATCGTGTTTGCTCGAATCTTGTATTTTGCCAACTCTAAAGCAGCTACTTTTGTCATACCAACCATCGCAAATTTCGATGCGGAGTAAGCTATATGGTTTTCAACGCCACGAAGTCCCGCTATGGAAGAAATATTTATGATACAACCTCCTCCTGGATATAATGCATTCCTAAAAATGCGGAAGTTTGGTTAATTTCAATAATTTTCCGATATGTCTTGGGCGTCATTTCTTCAAGAGGCTCTAGAATCGCCACACCTGCATTGTTAATAAGTACATTTACAGGACCGAATGCCTCTTCTGTTTCTTTAATTACATTCTGCCAATCCGTTTCACTTGTAACATCATGCTTTATAAATTTTACGTTTTCACCAAGTTCATTCGCTAAATTCTCTCCTGATTCTGCATTCAAGTCCGTAATGACAACTTTTGCTCCTACAAATTCCTGAGCGTGAACAGAACCCATACCGCCTGCCCCACCTGTAATAATCGCAACCTTATCCTATTAACGGGCCATCACAAATCTCCTCCTAATTTTTCAATCCATTTTCATTTTATTTACAACTATTATTATGTCATTTTTCAGCATAATAATTCAGTTATTAGGAGAGATAGTTAGGTTGATGATGTTTTCCGATGAGATTTTTATGCTTCGATATTTTCTAGATAAAAGGGACCCTCGCCTCCTCAAACATATAGATTTCGCTAAAAAAGAACCCTACTAGGATCCTTTCATAAATATCTACAAAAACGAAATTATTAAATAAAAAACACGTTAAATGCTAAGTATAAGCGTTTTAACGTGTTTGTTGGATATGTAGCGTAACCTAATAAATTACTTTACAAAAACCTCATTAATTGAACGATCACTAAAACCACGATAGTAATAGTCACAATCGTTGAAATGATTTTCTTAGAAATTTTTAGTAAACCTAATACAAGGACAAGTATAATAGCAACAACAATAGGCAAACCAACGATGTTAATTAAACTGTTTAAAAAATCGTTAACAGATTCACTCAAGAACGATGTAAAGTCGAAATCCATATTATCAATCCCCCCTTAAATCATATATCGGTTGTAATGGAATTTTATATAATATATTCGTACAAATTAAGAATTTTACTAGAATTCTTTTTAATATTTTGCTTCGATTTTAAATTAACCACCTAGCTGTAGTTCGGATTAAATATATTTATTTAAAAGTTGATTAAAAGCCTGCCCCATTTCTGCTCCAATTTGCTCTTTTCTTTATCGCACTAAAGCAAATCATTAAACATAAAAATAGCCTAAAACCATTGATGTGATTGGCTTTAGGCTATTTTTAATTAGCGTCCCAGGAGCGATTCGAACGCCCGACCGACAGCTTAGAAGGCTGTTGCTCTATCCAGCTGAGCTACTGGGACATATAAACTTGTATGGAGCGGGTGAAGGGAATCGAACCCTCGACAACAGCTTGGAAGGCTGTGGTTTTACCACTAAACTACACCCGCATATTATTTGATTTTAATATTATTTATCGGAGTACACACTATAGGTACATTTTTCTCCGTGGTACCTGTCCCTGCATCTGCTAGCTTATTCATGGATGCAAATGCTTCGGGACAACTCGTAGTTATGACACAGATGCTTTGCTCGTCACTAAACTACACCCGCAATTTGCTTTATACAGACAAGATTTATTATATATAATTAAATGCAAGTATGTCAAGGGTAAATTTAAAAAATCAGATTGCTGAGAAGTATTTTATTTCTCAGCAATTAATTATATGTTACATCGGTTACCTAATTGTTTCTACTATTTTATCTAATGCCCGTCTGCGATGACTAATTTTATTTTTTTCGTCATCTCCTAGTTCAGCTAATGTTTCTTTATAACCGTCAGGAATGAAAATCGGATCATAACCGAAGCCTTCCGTTCCTTTTGGCTCAGTGGCAATGATTCCATCACAACGACCTTCAACGACAATCGTTTCCTTCCCTGGCTGGGCTAAAGCGATGGCGCATATAAACGCTCCTGTTCGATCTTCATGAGGAACTTCAATCAATTTTTTTAAAACTTTTTGTAAATTTTTTTGATCATCTTTCGCTTCGCCTGCATAACGGGCTGAATAAATGCCTGGTTCACCATTTAACGCATCAACGACTAATCCCGAATCATCGGCTAATACATTAATTTGAAAAGCCTCACTATACGCTTCAGCTTTCAATATAGCATTTTCTTTAAAACTCATCCCTGTTTCCTCAACATCTTGGGCCTCAGGGTACTTTTCATACAAACTAACTATATCAATATTTAATTGGTTAAACATTTGCTCATATTCTTTTAATTTACCTTTATTCGTCGTTGCAATGTAAAAACGTTCCATCGATTTACTCCTCGTCAATCAATAAAGTAGATAATTCACCTAATGCGTCTTTTTGCAATTGGAAAAGTTCTTCAATTCCTTTGTTTGCGTGTTTTAGCATCACTTGTAGCTCATCGTATGAAAAGGTCGCTTCCTCACCAGTTCCTTGTATTTCAACAAATTTACCTTCATCCGTCATCACGACGTTCATATCAACAAGGGCAACAGCATCTTCTTCGTATGATAGGTCTAAGATTGGTTCATTATTTTCGGTTAGCCCAACAGAAATTGCAGCTAAAAAGTTTTTAACAGGCATTTCTTTAATGAGTTCTTTTTTAATTAATTCACCACAAGCTAACGTCATTGCCACGAAAGCTCCTGTAATCGATGCTGTTCTCGTTCCTCCATCAGCTTGAATGACATCACAATCAATCCAAATCGTTCGTTCACCTAATTTATTTAAATCGATCACTGCTCTTAAAGCTCTTCCGATTAATCGTTGAATTTCCATCGTCCGACCTGAAATTTTACCTTTTGAAGATTCTCTTATGTTACGGACTTCAGTGGCCCGAGGAAGCATCGCATATTCTGCTGTAATCCATCCTTTACCTTCTCCACGCATAAATGGGGGAACTCGTTCTTCCACACTCGCATTACAGATTACTTTCGTTTCACCAATAGTAATTAATACAGAGCCTTCTGGATGTTTCGTAAATTCAGTAGTTATATTCACATCTCTTAATTGATCTTCAAGTCGTCCATCTTTCCGCATTAATTGGCCTCCTAATTAATGATTAACATCAATTCTTTATATATATTAGCTTAGTTTAAAAATAATATTTCAATCCTGTTAAAGTATAACACAAAAAAACTTATACCTAAAAACATGGTATAAGTTCAATTACAATTTTATTCGCTCTAATTGGAAATCAGTAAACTGAAAATAATCAGCCTGTAGCTTATAAAATAAATTTAACTCACCAGTCAACATGATATTAATACGATTACTCTGCCTATGCTGTGAAATTAAATTGTTAGACGTTAATATCGAGTTGACTTCCAATGCCGTTTCCTCTGCGGATGATAAAATAGTCACCTTTTCCCCGAAGTAGGATTCGATTGCAGGTTGAATGATCGGGTAATGGGTACAGCCTAATATGAGGGTGTCAATTGATACATCCTGTTTAATGACATTTAAACTTTCATCGATTGCTAACTTTATTTCGTAATCATTCGTTTTTCCCTTTTCAATGAGTGGGACAAAATTAGGGCAGGCAATCTCAACTGGGTCAATGTGGCGGTTCATATTTTTGAGCATTTTTCCATAGGCGTTACTCTCAATGGTGATATGAGTCCCTATAATAGCGACCTTATTCGTCTTCGTCTCCTTAACAGCAGCTCGAGCACCTGGCTCAATGACACCGACAACTGGAATAGGTAATTCGTTTTTAAACGCCTCCAATGCAATTGCTGTAACTGTATTACAAGCAACGACGAGCATTTTAATTTCAAACTGGAGTAAATACTGGACCATCTCCCACGCGTATTTGATGACCGCTTCTTCTTGTTTTGAACCGTATGGACAGCGTGCCGTATCACCAACGTAAATAAATTCCTCCATCGGTAATTGCTGTTTTAATTCTTTTAATACTGTTAATCCGCCAACCCCAGAATCAATCACTCCAATTGGTCTATTCAACATTATTCACCTTTTTTTGCTTGTTTGTGTTTTCTTCATGAAGCTTCATCTCGTTAAATAATTTCGTAAAAACAACTCTTAACGTGTTCACTTCTTCTTCAGAAAAGGCAGTTAAAACTTCTTTTAAATAATCTTGGCGTTTTTCAATCACTTCATCAATAATTTCTTTACCTTTATCTAAAAGATGAACACGGACAACGCGCCTGTCTTTCGGATCGCGAACACGTTTAATTAAATTGTTTTTCTCCATTCGATCAACTAAATCTGTTGTCGTACTGAACGCTAAATACATTTTTTTCGATAGCTCACCAATCGTTAAATCTCCTGAATCGAGATATTGTAGAGCAACAAATTGAGGAGGAGTAATCGGATAATTATCTAAAATTTCTCTTCCGCGTTGTTTAATAATATGTGATATGTATCGAACACTTTTTTCTAACTCATAAATTGAATCCGCATCGATTGTCGGCACCGCTAGGCATCCCCCTTTTTCTTAACCTTTCTTTTATTCTCATTCTTTTTCAACTAAATTTCAAGTCTTAAATGCTAAAATACAACTATATTTTACAAAAAAATAAAACTGTAAAGAACCGGCGTATTTTCAGCCGGTTCAAATTACAGTTTTATTTCCCCAAGACGTATTAATTCAACAACGGCTTGAGAACGCCCCTTGACTTGAAGTTTTTGGATTGTGTTAGAAATATGATTTCGAACCGTTTTCTCCGATATGAACAATTGTTCAGCAATTTCCTTTGTCGTTTTGTCTTGCACTAACAGTTCAAATACTTCCCTTTCTCTTTTAGTTAATATATTCGTAGGTGGATATTTCTTACTATTCAAGCGGTAACCCCTCCTCTGTAAAGAAGTGAGCTACTTGTTGCATTATGAGGAAATAACTTAGTCATCATAGTTTATGAAAGGAAGATAATTATTGTTCGAGATATTCGTCTACTTTCTCATACTTCAATCATTTCGTAACCTTTCGAGCTGCTTGTCATTAAACGGTACTGATTTGCCGCTTTCTGTACTAATTTGAACAATCCGTCCACGCCCCGTTAAGACCATTTCATCACTTTTATTTAGTGCCATGTAATGAATATCAACGGATGAACTACCGACATGAGCCGCTTTGACGTACAATTTTAACTTTTCACCGAAATAAACTTGTTTAAAATAATCACATTGTAAATCGGCGACTACAGGAACCTCGGTTATATTTTCCGTCAACTCATTAAATAATTGTATATGATTCATAAAAGCGATACGTGCTTCTTCAAAATAAATAAATGGAGAAACATTATTCATATGACCGAACATGTCTGTTTCAGAAAAACGAATGTTAATCGGAACATGGAATGTGAACTCTTTTTTCCACTGATCTAAATCGTCGATGTAAGCTGGTAATTTCATAACGAAAAGCCCTCTTTTCTTATTTTAATGATTGAAAAAAAGGACTGACGCAATTGTCAGCCCTCATATTTTCATATATTGCTAGATTAATTGTGGTAATCACTACCGAAAAAGCTTTTGAAAGAATGTGTTGATGCTTCTCTATTTAATGCTGCGATTGAAGTTGTTAAAGGAATTCCTTTAGGGCAAACTTGGACACAGTTTTGTGAGTTACCACAGCCTTGTAATCCACCGTCACCTAACAATGCATCCATACGTTCTTTTTTATGAAGTGAACCAGTAGGATGAGAGTTAAATAGACGTACTTGAGATAATGGAGCAGGTCCAATGAAATTAGATTGGCTATTAACATTTGGACAAGCTTCTAAACAAACACCACATGTCATACATTTTGATAATTCATATGCCCATTGGCGCTTACTTTCTGCCATTCTAGGACCAGGTCCAATGTCATATGTCCCATCAATCGGTACCCATGCTTTAACCTTTTTAAGTGAATCGAACATACGGCTACGATCAACAGCTAAGTCACGGATCACTGGGAATGTACGCATTGGTGCTAGTCTAACAGGTTGTTCAAGTTGATCAATTAATGATGAACAAGATTGCTGTGGTTTACCATTAATGACCATTGAACAAGCGCCACAAACCTCTTCTAAACAACCCATTTCCCAATGAACTGGTGTTGTTTTTTCCCCTTTAGCGTTGACTGGGTTACGCCGAATTTCCATTAAGGCAGAAATCACGTTCATGTTTTTACGATATGGGATTTCAAATTCCTCATCGTAAGGCTTTGAATCTGGGCTATCTTGACGCTCAATAATTAAGCGAATTGTCTTTTGTTTTTCCGCCATCAGTTTTTCCTCCCCCTTAGGATTTTTAAAATAGCGAATGGTTATTTTTTAGTCGTATAATCACGTTTACGAGGTTTAATTAATGAGACATCAACTTCCTCGTAGTGAAATTCTGGTGAGTTCTCTTCTGGATTGTATTTTGCCATAGTAGTTTTTAACCATTCTTCATCATTACGTTCTGGAAACTCTGGTTTATAATGTGCTCCGCGACTTTCGTTACGGTTATAAGCTCCAATTGTAATAACTCGTGCTAATTGAATCATATTGTACAATTGGCGGGTAAACATAACACTTTGGTTACTCCATCTAGAAGTATCATTAATGTTAATGTTTTCCCAACGTTCTAATAGCTCTTGTAGTTTTTCATCCGTTTTTAATAGCTTTTCGTTTTCACGAACAACCGTCACGTTATCTGTCATCCATTCCCCTAATTCGTTATGCAGATCATACGCATTTTCGTTTCCAGTTGTCATATTCATTAAGCTTTCGAATTTATCTTCTTCTTCTTTTAGCTTTTCGTCGAATAATGTTGATGATTGATCGACAGCTAAAGAATCTAAACCATCCATATATTTTAATGCGCTTGGTCCTGCCACCATTCCACCGTAAATCGCAGAAAGTAATGAGTTTGCTCCTAAGCGGTTTGCACCGTGCATTGAGTAATCACACTCACCAGCAGCAAACACCCCAGGAATGTTCGTCATTTGATCATAATCAACCCATAATCCACCCATTGAGTAATGAACAGCTGGGAAAATTTTCATCGGAACTTTACGCGGGTCTTCCCCAACAAACTTCTCATAAATTTCAATAATTCCACCAAGCTTAACGTCTAGTTCTTTCGGATCTTTATGGGATAGATCGAGATAAACCATGTTTTCTCCGTTAATCCCTAATTTCTGATTAACACAAACGTCAAAAATTTCACGCGTTGCAATATCCCGTGGGACTAAGTTTCCGTAAGCTGGATATTTTTCTTCAAGGAAATACCAAGGCTTTCCGTCTTTATACGTCCAAACTCGTCCACCTTCTCCACGAGCTGATTCACTCATGAGACGAAGCTTGTCATCTCCAGGTATGGCAGTCGGGTGAATTTGGATGAATTCTCCGTTTGCATAAATTGCTCCTTGTTGATATAGAGCTGATGCTGCCGAACCTGTGTTAATAACTGAGTTTGTAGACTTTCCAAATATAATTCCAGGGCCACCTGTTGCCATAATAACGGCATCCGCTTTAAATACTTTAATCTCATGACTTGATAAATCTTGGCCAATAACCCCTCTTGAAATTCCTTGTTCATCAACGACAGCTGATAAAAACTCCCAGCCTTCGTATTTTGTGACGAGTCCGTCTGCTTCATGACGACGAACTTGTTCATCTAACGCATATAATAACTGTTGTCCAGTCGTAGCACCTGCGAAAGCAGTACGGTGATGTTGTGTACCACCAAAACGTCTAAAGTCTAATAAACCTTCAGGCGTACGGTTAAACATAACACCCATACGGTCAAGCATATGAATAATTCCCGGTGCAGCTTCACACATTTCTTTAACCGGTTTTTGGTTAGCTAAGAAATCCCCACCATAAACAGTATCGTCAAAATGTTCCCAAGGTGAATCTCCTTCACCTTTCGTATTAACAGCCCCGTTAATACCACCTTGTGCACATACTGAGTGGGAGCGTTTTACTGGAACTAGTGAAAGTAAATCAACATGAACGCCCGCCTCAGCTACTTTAATTGCAGCCATAAGGCCAGCTAATCCGCCACCTACAATCACGACATTTTTATTACTCATAAAGCTAATTCACTCCCTTAAAAATCTGAATTTTAGTTAATTAACCTTGTGCAAAAGCGATTAGAGAAGCAATTCCCATATAAGTGAATAATAAGAAAACCCCTACAGTAACATATGTCATGATTTTTTGTGATCGTGGTGAAACAGTGATTCCCCATGTTACGAAGAATGACCATAAGCCATTTGCAAAGTGGAATACAGTTGAAACGACACCAACGATATAAAACCAGAACATAAATGGCGATGATAAAATTGTAGCCATTAAATCAAAATTGATTTCAGTTCCGTAGATCGCATTTGCTAGACGTGTTTCCCACACATGCCAAACGATAAAAATTAATGTAACAATACCTGTAATTCTTTGGAGTAAGAACATCCAGTTACGGAAATATCCATATCTAACGCTATTCGGTTTTGCCGTAAATGCAATATACACTCCATAAATCGCATGGAATAGGATTGGAATATAAATGACTACAAACTCTAATCCTAATCGAAATGGTAAATTCGCTAAGAAATCCGCACCTTTGTTAAACGCTTCTGGTCCATATGTAGATAAATGGTTAACAAATAAGTGCTGCATTAAGAAAATACCAATTGGGATGACACCTAATAAAGAATGCAGTCTGCGATAAAAGAACTCACGGTTTTCCGCCATGTGTTACCCCCCTCATCTTTCATAAAATCTTTTATAATTCTTATTTAAAAGTATACATGACAAATAATATTGTACTTCTAACGCCTTGAAGCGTCAAGGAAACTAGTCAACATATTGACAAAGATTAGACATCAATTAGACATTTTTCTACTTTGATTATTGTTCGTCATTTTTAGCAATCGTATTCTTAAAGTAATCACTAATATTCTCTGCAACATTTTGCGGAATGCCTAAACGATTTATTTCCTCAACGCTCGCTTCTTTTATATTTTCAATGGAGCCGAAATGACGGATTAATAGTCGTTTTCTTTTCGGACCGATTCCTTCAATTTCATCCAAACTAGATTGAAAGACAGTTTTTCCTCGTAATTGACGATGAAATGTAATCGCAAAACGATGGACTTCATCTTGAATACGTTGAACTAAATAAAAGGTTTGGTCATTTCTTTTAAGTCTAACTGGCTCTGGCGGATCACCGTATAATAGTTCGCTCGTTTTATGCTTATCATCTTTAGCTAAACCGCAAATCGGAATATCTAAGCCTAATTCATCCTCTAACACTTCTTTAGCAGCAGACATTTGTCCCTTTCCCCCGTCAACTAAAATTAAATCTGGAAGGGGGAGCTGCTCTTTTAACACTCTTTTGTACCGACGTCTAACCACTTCCCGCATCGTATCGTAATCATCTGGGTTTTCAACTGTCGTAATCTTATATTTTCGATATTCATTCTTTTTCGGTTTACCATCGATAAATACGACCATCGCTGATACTGGGTTCGCCCCTTGAATGTTCGAGTTATCAAAAGCTTCAATTCGATGAGGGGTTTCAATATTTAATATATCTCCGAGTTTTTCGACTGCTTTGATCGTCCGCTCCTCGTCTTGCTCGATTAATGAGAACTTTTCATTTAAAGCAATTTTGGCGTTCTCCATCGCAAGCTCGACTAAATCTCTCATCTTACCTCGATACGGCGTTTTCACCTTCGTCTTTAAAACCTCTTCTAATAACTGAGCATCTGTGCCAACTGGGACGAGAACTTCCCTCGGTTTCAAATGATTCGAATGGTTATAAAATTGGGCGACATAACTTACAAAGGATTCATTTGCATCATTGAAAAATGGGAAAACCGTCACATCTCGCTCAATTAACTGACCTTGTCTAATAAAAAAGACTTGAATACACATCCACCCTTTATCATAAGAAAAACCAAATACGTCCCGATCCATTTTATCTGGAAGAGACATCGTCTGTTTCTCCATCACTGCCTCTATATGTTCGATTAAATCTCGATATTCCTTCGCTCGCTCAAAATCTAATTCGTCAGCACTTTTTTTCATTTTTTGCTGTAATTCTTTTTTAATATGTTGATGGCCACCGTTTAAAAATTGAGTAATTTCCCGAACGAGCTCGTCATTTGTTTTTTGGCTTACTGGAAATTCACAAGGACCTAAACATTGGTTAATATGATAATAAAGACAGACACGTTTTGGCATGACATTGCATTTTCGTAACGGGTAAAGACGATCTAACAGCTTCTTCGTCTCTCGTGCAGCATAAACGTTCGTATACGGACCGAAATATTTTCCTTTATCTTTCTTTACTTTACGAGTAACGATGAGACGGGGATGTTCTTCATGGGTAATTTTAATAAAAGGATAGCTTTTATCATCCTTTAACATGACATTATATTTCGGATCGTATTTTTTAATTAAATTCATCTCTAAAATAAGCGCTTCTAATTCTGATGAGGTAACGATATATTCGAAGTCCTGAATCTCATTAACGAGCCTTTGCGTTTTTAAATCGTGAGCACCGGAAAAATAAGAGCGAACTCTATTTTTTAACGCTTTAGATTTACCGACATAAATGACTTCATTCTTTTTATTTTTCATTAAATAGCAACCTGGTTTATCTGGTAAAATTGCTAATTTATCTTTCAAATGATCAAACTGTTGCATTTTGTTTCACCCCAAAAATGGCTTTAAATCCATTTTATCATTAATCAGTCGCCAGTTCGTCAAATTAAGTTTATAAACAATAAAAAAGCTAACTCATAAAGAGTCAGCTTAATTAATTTATTATGCGTTTTGGTTGATGAAGCTTTCGAGCGCTTCTTTTGGTTGATATCCCATTGTTTGGTCTACTTTTTCACCGTCTTTAAATAAAATTAAAGTCGGAATACTCATAACTCCAAATTTTTGCGCCGTTTCTTGGTTCTCATCAACGTCGACTTTAACAATTTTTACTTTGTCACCCATATCTGTATCTAATTCTTCTAAAACCGGTGCAATCATTTTACAAGGTCCACACCAAGTTGCCCAAAAATCAACTAAGACTAGACCGTCTGAGACTTCCTGATCAAATGATGAATCTGTAGCGTTTACAATAGCCATTTACAAACCTCCTAAAATCATTATCTAATTTCAACCATAGTATATCATGCCAGCGTTTTGACTTTCCAATAGTTTGTTTTGCTATTAGTTATTATTATTGAAAGGGTGTAATTTATTCTTCTTTAACCCGCCTTGCAATCATTGAAAATTAATTTTTGTAAAAAAGGTTACCCAGCTTAATCTGAATAACCCTTTTTTATTATATTAATTTTGTAATGCTTTTATTTCTTCAATTAGTTTTGGTATGACGTCAAAAACATCACCGACAATGCCATAGTCTGCAATATTAAAAATATTTGCCTCTGGGTCTTTATTAATAGCAACGATGACCTTTGAGTTTGACATACCTGCTAAATGTTGGATTGCTCCAGAAATTCCACAGGCAATGTATAAATCAGGTGTGACGACCTTTCCTGTCTGACCGATTTGTAACGAGTAATCACAGTAGCCCGCATCACACGCTCCCCGTGAAGCACCAACCGCGGCCCCTAGTAAATCAGCAAGCTCATAGAGTGGTTCAAATCCTTCAGCACTTTTCACTCCACGACCACCTGCGATCACGATATTCGCTTCTGATAAGTCAACACCTTCAGACGTTTTGCGAATGACTTCTTGAATAATTGTCCGTAAATCTTTAATGTCTACATCTTTAGATTGAACATCGCCAGAGCGACTTTCATCTTTTTCTAGCGGTGCGATGTTATTCGGTCTAATTGTAATAAAAGTTAATCCGTCTTTAAACTTTTTCTTTTCAAACGCTTTTCCTGAATAAATTGGACGAATGAAAAGAGCGTCATCTCCTGAGCCTTCAATTTCCGTAATATCAGAAATTAGTCCAGTATCTAATTTACTTGCTAATCTCGGGGATAAATCTTTCCCAATCGACGTATGTCCGATAATAATCGTATCTGGATCTTCCTCTTCAATCACAGCCATCGCCGCTTGAGTAAAACCATCAGACGTATAATTAGCAAGCTTTTCATGGGCGACCGTTACTGCACGATCGGCACCGTATTGAATCATTTCATTAGCTAACGGCTCTAAATTACTTTCACCGAAAACTAATGCGACAACTTCTGCACCATCATCCAATCTTTTCGCTGCTGCGATTGTTTCAAATGATACGTTACGAAGCTCTTTATTTTTTAATTCCGCGAACACTAATATTTTACTCATGTTTTATTCTCCTTTCTCAACCTGGTTTTAAAGTACTTTTGCCTCTGTTCTTAATAATTGAACTAGCTCTTTTACTTGATCGTCGATTTCCCCTTCTAACATTTTTCCAGCTTCTTTTTCAGGTGGAAGGAAAATTTCGACCGTTTCTGTTTTGGCCTCTACGTCGTCTTCATCTAAATCTAAATCATCAAGCTCAAGCTCTTCAAGAGGTTTTTTCTTAGCCTTCATAATACCTGGTAGAGAAGGATAACGTGGCTCATTTAGGCCTTGCTGACATGTGACGAGAAGTGGTAATGACGTCTCGACCTTCTCAACATCCCCTTCAACGTCTTTCTCAATATGAACGACATCTCCATCGATTTCTAGCTTAGTAATTGTCGTCACATATGGAATGTTTAAACGATCTGCTAATCGCGGTCCGACTTGGCCACTCGCATTATCAATCGCAACATTACCAGCTAAAATAATGTCGTACTCTTTGTCTTCAAAATAAGCCTCTAAAATTTTTGTCGTCGTATATTGATCTTGTTCTTCAACGTCGTCTTCAATATCAATTAGTACTGCTTTGTCTGCACCCATCGCTAAAGCGGTACGTAATTGACTCTCGGCGTCCTCACTTCCGACTGTGACAACAGTAACTTCCCCGCCGTGCTCATCACGAATTTTTATTGCCTCTTCAACCGCATATTCATCATATGGATTAATGATAAACTCGGCACCGTCGTCCTCAATAACTCCCCCGTTAATTTGGATCTTTTCTTCAGTATCAAATGTTCTTTTAAGTAGTACGTAAATATTCATTGGATTACCTCCTTAAGTCTATTTATCTTGGAAATTTGGTTTTCTTTTTTCAATAAAGGCTTGAATTCCTTCTTTAGCGTCTTCATTGCCAAAAACTTTACCAAATTGTAACGCTTCTTCTTCAACACCTTGCTGAAATTGGGACGTGTGTGCATATGGGAGTAGGTTCATCACCGCACGGATAGTAGGTCCGCTTTTTTCCGCAAATTGTTTAGCGAGATTCATAGTTTTCTCTTCTAATTCGTCCTCATCAACTGCGTGATTAGCTAAGCCGTATTGTGCAGCTTCTTCCCCAGAAATCGGTGTTGCTGATAAAATCATTTCGTAAGCTTTCGGTAAGCCAACGTAACGCGGTAATCTTTGGGATCCAGCAAATCCAGGAATAATACCTAGATTCAACTCTGGTAAACCGAGTTTAGCTGATTTCGTAACGATCCTGACATGACAAGCCATCGCGAGTTCTAAACCACCACCAAGGGCTGCACCGTGAATTTGTGCAATAACTGGGATGTGATAGTTTTCAATGCGATTGAATAAATCTTGCCCTTTTTTCGCGAGCTGTGTGTAGTCACTTTCGTTTTGAAATGACGTAAATTCTTTAATGTCAGCCCCAGCAGAGAAGAAACGACCTTCACCTTTTAAAATAATCGCTTTGACTGTTTCATCCTTCTCAACCTCATCAAGCACGTTAGATAATTCTAGTAATATACTTGATGAAAGCGCATTCGCAGGTGGGCTGTTGATAATCACTGTTGCAATATGATTTTCTTTACTCCAAGAAAGATAGTTCAATATTGACAGCTCCTTATTTATGTTTTTTTAATCCATTTGAAATGATAAAATGGACATCTTTCGCTTGCGTCATTAAATCGTATTTCTGCTCCTTCATCACCCAGTTAGTGACTACTTCATCTATTGTACCAAAAATCATCTGCCGAACTAAACGAACATTTAAATGATCATGAAAAATTCCTTTTTCCATGCCGTCCTTTAAAACGTCGTCGATAATTTGTAAATACCGTTTTAATACAGCATTTATTTTTAGACGAAGATGTTTATTTGATTGTCTTAGTTCAAGCTGGGTGACAATCGCTAATTTCGGATTTTCTGTCAGCTGTTGAAGATGCATTTCGATTAAAGTATATAGCTTTTTATCTGCATCTTGCTCAGATTGTATGGCATCTTCAATTTTCTCAATAAATTGTCCCATTTTTTCTTGAAATAAGGAGATAAGTATATCTTCTTTGTTGTCGAAATATAAATAAATCGTGCCGTCAGCGACACCTGCTTCTTTCGCTATTTTCGATACTTGGGACGAATGATAGCCATTTTCCGCGATTACTTCTACTGCTGCATCTAAAATTTGATTATATTTTGGTTTGTTTTTTCTCATATCATTTTACTCCCTAAATGACAATGAATGAACAGTCATTCATATTTCATGATACTTATAAATCATTTAAGTGTCAACTCATAAAGACATTATTGCTCAGGCTTTTCTTGATTCATTTTTTCTTTTTCTTCGTCTACCAATTGGCGACGTAATATTTTACCGACAGCGGTTTTCGGTAATTCTGATCTGAATTCGTACAATTTTGGTACTTTATAAGCCGCTAAATGCTGACGGCAAAATTCATTTAATTGCTCTTCAGTAACTGTTGATCCTTCTTTTAAAACGACATAAGCTTTCACTGTTTCACCGCGGTATGGATCAGGTATTCCTGCAACGACTGCTTCTTGAATATCTTCGTGCTCATAAAGCACTTCCTCAACTTCACGTGGATAAATATTATAACCACTTGCAATGATCATATCTTTTTTACGATCAACAACGTGGAAATAACCGTCTTCACTCATGTAGCCCATATCGCCCGTTAAAAGCCAGCCATCCTTCAACGTGTTTTTCGTGTCTTCTTCACGATTCCAATACCCTTTCATGACTTGAGGTCCTTTAACGGCAATTTCACCGACTTCACCAATTTCCACTTCTTCCATTGTATCATCTTTTACAATTTTCGCATCTGTATCTGGCCAAGGAACTCCTATTGTTCCAGTAATTCTGTCTCCCCAAACAAAATTAGAATGGGTAACTGGTGATGTTTCAGTTAGTCCATACCCTTCAACTAATCGTCCCCCTGTTACTTTCTCGAACTTTTGTTGAACATCAATTGGGAGCGGAGCGGAACCGCTAATACATGCCTCAATAGAAGATAAGTCGTATTTTTCAAGTTCTGGATGATTTAATAATCCGATATAAATCGTCGGAGCACCAGGAAATAGTGTCGGCTTCTGTTTATCAATTGTTTTTAACAAGCCTTCAATATCAAGCTTCGGAATGAGAATCATTTTTTGTGCCATCATAATCGAAAGGTTCATTACTGTCGTCATCCCATAAACATGGAAAAACGGTAATATTCCGAGAACGACTTCTTCACCATATTTCGTTTTATAGAGCCATTTTTCACACATTTGACAGTTAGCTACTAAATTATAATGCGTTAACATAACACCCTTTGGAAAGCCTGTCGTTCCACCTGTATATTGTAATAATGCAATATCTTCTTTTGGATTGTAGTCGTGAGCTTTGTATTCTACGGAAGCGCTTTCAAGAACGCGTTTCCAAACGTGAGTATCACCTTTATGCTCAGGCTTAACGACGATGTTATATTCCCGTTTTTGAATAAATGGGTAAATTAAGTTTTTCGGAAACGGTAAATAGTCCTTTATCCCTGTTACGATAATATGTTCTAAATCTGTGTTCGGCTTCACATTGCTTGCTCGTGGTAAGAGAATATCAAGGCAAACTAAAAATTTACTTCCAGAGTCTTTCATCTGGTATTCAAGCTCTCTTTCCGTGTAAAGTGGGTTCGTCTGCACGACAATTCCACCAGCTAGAAGGGCACCATAGTAAGAAATAACAGCTTGTGGCGTGTTTGGTAGCATAATTGCCACCCGATCCCCTTTTTCCAAACCTAAACTTTGTAAATAGTTTGCAAATTTCCTCGCTGAATCGTACAACTCTTGATAGGTTAATTCTTTACCCATAAAATGAATGACGACTTTATCTGGTACTTTCGTAGCGGTTTCGACGAGTAAATCTTGCAACGTTTTTTCATCGTAGTCAATCGTCTTAGGTATTTCTTCAGGGTAATGCTTTAACCAAGGCTTTGACACTTCAACAGTCATCTTTTTATTCCTCCTTTAAATGATTCTTCCTTTCATTATAATCTTATTATATAAAAAATTAAAACAATTATTTTAATTGCCAATAAAAACATTTAAATAAAAACGTTGTCACGCCTAGTGTTAAGCAGTTTTTAACTTTATAAATTTTTTTAAAAAAAGCAGCCTCTCCTTGCACTTAAAAAGAGAAGACTGCTTTTTTTAGTTAACTACAATAAAAATAATACCGACAATTATAAATAAAACCGCAACTACGATTAATACTTTAGCTAACGTTTCCATCGTTATTCCCCTTCTAAATATAGATTATGTCAAAAGCCTTATAAATAGACTTACTTTAAATGTAAAATTGTTACCCCTGTTCCGCCTTGATTAGCATGGGCGAACTCAAAGCTTTTCACGGAAGAATAATTTTTCACAAATTGCTGGACACCTTTCATTAATGCACCCGTCCCTTTACCGTGAATAATCGAAACTTTATCATATCCAGCTAAAACCGCTTCATCAATATATTTTTCAAGTCGGTGAATCGCCTCTTCATATCGCTCCCCACGAAGATCGAGTTCAATTGGAACGTAGCTGCTTTTTCCTTTCACCGTCGTTACTGGCTTTGTTAACTTTTCTTTCGGTCGTTTAATAAGCTGTAAATCGTTCGCCTGTACCTTCATCTTTAGTATACCTAATTGCACTTCATATTCATCATCGTTCAACTTCGTAACGATGTGACCTTTTTGGTTAAAGGAATGAACATGCACTTCATCTCCAGGTATTAATTGCTCAGAACTTTCTCGTTTTTTGCTTCTTTCATTTTCATCTTTATCTGTCAACTTTTCTTTCTGTAGCTCAAGCTTCTTTCTCACATCAATTAAACGATGCTCTTTAATCACCGCTTCATCTTTCATCTCTCTAATTTCTTCTATAATTTTGGCGGCTTCTACTTCCGCCTTTTCAATAACTTTTCTAGCCTTATCTTTAGCGTTAGCAAGTAATGTTTCTTTCTCATTTAAATATTGGTTAAATTCATTTTTTAATGATTGTAAAAGACTTTCCGACTGTTCTAAAATATGACTCGCTTCCTCATAGGCTTGTTCCTGTTTTATACGGGATTCATCTAATGATGCAATCATCCCTTCAACCGACCGTGTCTCTTCATCAACAAAGGATTTCGCATGATTAATAATTTGTTCATTTAATCCGAGCCGCTTTGAAATATCAAAGGCATTACTTCGGCCAGGAACTCCTAATAGTAGTCGGTAAGTTGGCTTTAACGTTTCGACATCGAATTCCACTGAAGCATTCGTGACATGTTCATTATTGTAACCGTATGCCTTCAATTCTGGATAATGGGTCGTTGCGATGACGCGTGCCTTCTTTTCCACGACGAAATCTAATATAGCCATTGCCAAGCTAGCCCCTTCTTGTGGGTCCGTTCCTGCACCTAATTCGTCAAATAAAACGAGGGTGTTTGCGTTTACTTTTTCTAAAATTGACACGATATTAATCATATGTGATGAAAATGTACTTAAGTTTTGTTCAATCGACTGTTCATCACCGATATCCGCAAACACGTAATCAAAAACAGCGAGCTCACAACCATCTTGAGTCGGTACTTGTAAGCCAGATTGAGCCATTAATGTAAGGAGTCCGACCATTTTTAAAGTGACAGTTTTCCCACCTGTATTCGGGCCTGTAATGACGATGGCAGTAAAGTCTTTACCTATTTCGATATCGTTTTTAACGACCTCTTCCTCATCAATAAGCGGATGTCTAGCGTCTTTTAATTTAATGAAGCCTGCATCATTCATCTTTGGCTTCGCTGCCTTCATCTTGTGGGCAAATTTCCCTTTTGCGATAATAAAGTCAACTTGTTGAATGATGTTAATATTTTCTTCTAAATAGTCATGATCTAAACGAATAAGTTCCGAAAGCTCTTGTAAAATTTTCTCGATTTCTTTTTGTTCGTCCACTTTCGCTTCTTGTAATTTATTATTAAGTTCAACAACAGCTTGCGGTTCAATAAACAATGTTTGACCAGATGACGATTGGTCATGAACGATTCCACCGAAAGTTTGTCGGTGTTCATGCTTAACGGGCAAAACGTATCGTTCATTTCGAATCGTCACAATCGGACTAGACAACATACTACTTTTCGCCCGAGTATATTGTTCAAGCTTTTCCCTCACTGAATTTTCGTAGGAGCGAATTTTGCTTCGAATCGATCTTAGCTTCGGGGATGCTTGATCCAGCACTTCCCCTTGCTCGTCGATACATCGTTTAATCGCTTGCTCTAACTGTTTCAATGAATGAATGTCTTCGGCGTATTGTTCTAATATCGGGACAGATACATCGTCTAATTCATTCATAAACGTTTTAAATTGTCGTGTGCCATAAATCGTTTGTGCAACCTCTAAAAGCTCATTCGCTAATAAAGAACCACCGATTTTTGCCCGGTGAATATGAGGTTTAATATTTGTAATCCCACCTAAAGGGACATGTCCTTTTAGTCTTAATAATGTGACAGCTTCATCCGTCTCTTCTTGCCAATGAATAACCTCATCCAAATGAACCGATGGAGTTAGTTCATTAATTTTTTCTTTACCGAGACTCGTTTCAGCATGCTTCAATAACATCTCAATGATTTTGTCAAATTCGAGCTGTTTTAAAATTTTATTATCCAAAGGAATCACCTTTTTTCATTTAAAAAGTGGTGTAATTGTTCAAGCGACCATGTGTTAACAACGGTATCTTTTATAATCCAACCTTTTTTTGCTGCCTTTACGCCTATTTCCATATCATCTAACATTGAAAAACTATGGGCATCCGTGTTGATCGCAATTTTTACTCCCTTTTCCTGGGCGACGTTTAACCATTCCCATTCTAAATCTAAACGATTCGGATTAGCATTTAACTCTATGATCGTATTCGTTTCTTGAGCCCATTCAATGAACTGTTCAATATTCACTTTATATCCTGGACGTTCACCAATTAACCGCCCTGTTGGATGAGCAATCATATCTACGTATGGATTGGCCATCGCTTCCTTCAATCGATGCATTATTTTATCTTCAGATTGATTAAAGCTTGAATGAATCGATGCAATCACAAAGTCCAACTCTTGCAACACATCATTAGAAAAATCTAACTGGCCATCTGGCAAAATATCCATTTCAATGCCTGATAATATCGTTATGTTTGGATATTTTTCGTTTAATTGCTTAATAACCTCACGTTGTTTTTTTAGGCGTTCTTCATTTAAACCATTTGCCACTTGTAAAAATTTCGAATGATCCGTGATCGCGATATACTCATAGCCTTTCTCAATAGAACGTTGAACCATTTCCTCGATTGACTGGGCACCATCACTCCAAGTCGAGTGCATATGAAGATCGCCACGAATATGCTTTTCCTCAATAAGCTCGGGCATTTCCTTAATCGTAAGTTCTTCACCTGTTTCCCTTAATTCAGGAGCGATATACGGTAAATTTAAAAAATGAAAAATTTCTTTTTCCGTTTCAAATGTTAAAACTTCTTTCGTTTCGTGATGCTCAAAGCCATATTCGCTTAATTTATACCCTTTTTGCTTTGCGAGACGTCGCATTTCCACATTATGCTCCATCGACCCTGTAAAATGGTGTAAAGCTTGAGCAAACTCTTCTGGACGAACGATGCGAAAATCTACAGACATTTCCCAGCCGAAATCGACAATGATCGTTACTTTCGTTAACCCTTTTGAGACGATTTCTTTCACGATTGGAAGGTGAATCAACTCATCTCTCACTTTTTCTGCTTGCTCTGAAGAAATAATAAAATCTAAATCTTTAACTGTTTCTTTCAATCGCCTCATACTTCCAGCTACAGAAAAATCAGTCATTCCATCGATTTGTTTTAAATGGTTTTCAATAATATGTTTTACGTTAATCGCATAAGAGATCGGTAAACGTTCGGGGCGTGTATGAAAATCCTCCAATGCTTTCAACAAATTTTCCACGGTTTTTTTACCAAAGCCTTGCAGTTTTTCTACTTCGCCATTCATTAATGCCTCTTTTAATGTTTGTTCATCAACAATATTCAAATCATGATAGAGGCGAGATAATTTTTTACCACCTAAACCTGGTAGTTTTAATAACGGGATTAAACCTGTTGGAATCTCTTCGTACAGATCGTTTAATGTTTCCGTTTCACCTTTTTCAATAAATTCTAAAATGAGTGCTTCTGTCCCTTTTCCAATACCTTTAATCGTAGAAAATTGTTCAATTTCATTTAATGATCGTTCGTCTCGTTCTAATGCAGCGGCTGCTTTTCGATAGGCGGATATTCTAAACACATTTTCCCCTTTTAATTCTAAATACGTCGCTATCGTCTCTAAATGTTGAATGACCATTTTCTTATTCATCTTTATCACCTTAAACATATTTTAATCAAACAAAAGAGAAGCTGGGACAAAAGAATTTTTGAATACGTGAAATACGAACGTAATTTGAGGATATACTCGCTCTGGAAATATACTTCGCTTTCCGCGGGGAGCTGGTGAGCCTCCTCGTGCTAAAGCACTGTGGGGTCTCACCTAGGCTCTTCTTCCCGCAGGAGTCTACGTATATTTCCAGAGCTTAGTTTACTCTACGTTCGGTA
>CALKAL010000050.1 GCA_937983065.1 uncultured Bacillaceae bacterium
AGAAATCAATTTCTCACTCAACGCACTGACCTCATTTTCCAAATAAATTATCTTATTCATTGTAATTTTGATACGCCCTAATTATTCTGTCGTAGTGATACTTTTTTCTTAAAATGTCATATTTATTTTTCAAAAAATATATAAATAATCCCTCATAATTTGGTAACACTACTCTCGACAGATAATATAATTAGGAGGTACAGCAATGAAAGTGAATTCACGTCTACTCAGCATATTAATTGCAATGTTTTTAACTTTAGGTGCATTAAGCGCCTGTGGAACTGAAGAAAATGACGATCAAAATGTTGATGACCAGCAGCAACAGGACCAACAAAACCAGGATCAAAATCAACAAGATCAACAAGATCAGGACCAAATGAATGAGGATCCTGGAATTGACAACGATCAATTAGAGGAAGAGCAGGATCAAATGCAAGATGAGCTTGATAATGACCGTACGAATACCGAAGACGGGAACTTAGAAGATGAAACAGATACAGATTAAGAAAACATACAGCTGATCATATTAAATGGTCAGCTTTTTTTAATGGGAAAAGGATAATAAATTTTTCTTATGGAAAAATGTCAAAATTAGAAATAACAGAACATTTTTTCATATGTTCAGAAAAAGAACATAATTATGGTAAAAAAGTATGGTAAATACGGGACTTTATTGTAAAATATTGTATGAAAAGTACAACAATATTCCTAGAAGGAGAAGATGTTATGGTAAAAACTAAACGCTATACTATCAATCGAAATACGATGGCAATTTTGCCTAATAGGGACATTGTTTACTCGAGCATCATCTATGAATCAAACCAGATGATTTTATGCGAAACACCACCGTTTAACATCATTAATGAATCGTGCATCGAGAAAGGGTCCACATTCGATGGAAGAAGAAAGGCAATCCAGCATATGACAAAAAAGCGAGGGCTTCTTCCAACACCGATTGAACCAGCAAAAGGGATGATCGTTATTCCGACGAAAAAAGTGAACGACCCTTACGCTGAATGGCTCATGTACTATCATATAAAAGAGTGCCGCCCGAGCAAAAAGGGTAAGGATTACTCGGAAATTATTTTTACGAACGGACAAAAGATTGAAGTGGAATTATCATACAATCGGATGAAAAACCAAATTATGTTGGCCGCGTTCATTTTCGGTCATTTTATAAAAGGAAAATATATATCATAATGAAAGCAGCTCTTTTCAATAAAAAGAAAAGGGCTGTTTTTTTGTCAATAAACGTTCAATAATTTCTCATCTTATGAGTTGTAATCATGTGGATGACGAAGTATATTAGTAATATCGCATTGACTGACTGGTCATTCTAGTATAGAAAGGAGGCTGACCATGTGCATCCGAAACAGAAGCAAATTATAGAAGTAAGTATTGATCTTTTTGCTAAAAAAGGGTTCCACGCGACATCGGTCCAAGAAATTGTTGATAAAGCCGAAGTAGCAAAAGGGACGTTTTACACTTATTTTCAATCAAAAGAAGATTTAATATTATCGATGTACGATTATTATTTTGGCTATGTTATGGAAAAAATGAAAGAAGCCGAAGACAATCAAAGTGATGCGAGAAAAGCGTTAGAAAATGAACTCAACATCTTTTTTCATATTTTACTTAAACATAAATCATTAATTATGATGATGCTGAGAGATCAAGTTCCATTAGGTAAAGATATGGAAGTATTAGTTATGCGAACTCGACAGCAAAGCTTTGAATGGGTGAAAAAACATATCCGCGCCATATACGGCGAAGGAATCGAGCGTTACGAAAACGACGCCTCCATCCTATTTGAAGGGATATTTAAAGAATATGCGAATTGGCTCGTTGTCGCTGAAGAGGCCGTTAACATTAAAAAGCTGCCTCAATTTATTTTAAACATACTTGATACGATTTGCCATCATTTAATGCAATCGGATGAAGAGCCTGTCATTACCCATTTGCCCGAGTTGTTTCAGCAAGAATCCATCCTTATTAATAAAATGAAGCAGATGATACATAGTGTCGTTATTGAAGATCAACAAAAGGCGCTTGAAGCGATTGAGGTCATCGAAGCAGAGTTACAAAAAAATAACCGGCAAATGCTCATTATTGAATCGATGCTCATTCATTTGAGAAAATATGACGTTTTAAAAAATGACATTGAACAATTAGAAAAAATTTTAGACTTATAGGAGTGAACATGAATGAAAAAGAGAATAGCTTTAGTTTTCTTAAGCACGCTTCTCATATTAGCAGCGTGTAATGAAACGGATGAACAAGTAGAAGAAACTGACACGGAAATACCTGTTGAAGTGTCTAATATTTATAAGGATGATTTTACAGCGGAAAGAACATATATTGCCCGGACGATGCCGAGTGATATGATGCCCGTCATTTTACCATCACCAGGGGAGGTAGACGAACTATACGTTGAAAGAGGCGACACCGTTGAGGAAGGGGAAGTCATTGCAGAAATTATTACCCCACAACAAGTGCGGCTAGAAATTGAGGCGCCGATGGATGGAGTCGTTCAACAATTAAATTTAGTCGAAGAGCGGATGGCAGCCAATGAAGAACCAGCTGCGACGATTGTCAATATAGATCCATTAACGTTATCATTTAACGTTCCAGCAAGTGAGGTTGATAAATTTTCTGTCGATGATGAGCTTACTTTTGAAGCATCCGCTAACGATGAATCAGGAACAGCGACGATTACATATGTTGCGAATTCTGCAGGGGAAACAGGAATGTATGCGATCGAAGCGGAACTCGAAAACCCGAGTCAAAACCTTTTAGCTGGCATGACGGTTCAAGTTTTTTATGAAGAAGTATTAGCTGAGGATGTCTTAATCGTACCAACTGAAGCGATTGTTGAACGAGGCGGAGAAGCTTTCGTTTACATCGTTGAAAATGGTGAAGCAAAAGCGATTGACGTTGAAGTGATTGTTATGCAAACCGATGAAACAGCAATCGAGGTTGAAAATGATGCATTAGATGAAAATTCACAGCTAGTCACTCGAGGACAGCTCATGATTACAGATGGTCAAAAGGTTCGCCTCGTTGGGGAGGGTCAATAAATGCGTATTATTAATACGTCGATAAAACGACCTGTCGGGGTGACGATGATTATTCTGGCGATTATAGCGCTCGGATTCGTCTCATTCCGAAATCTTTCTGTCGACTTATTTCCAGATATTGATTTACCGATTGCAGTCGTTGCAACGTCCTATGATGGGGCATCCCCTCAAGAGGTCGAGCAGCTTGTGACAAGACCGATTGAAGGATCTGTCAGTAGTATTGAAGGGATTGAAATGGTCCAAGCCCAATCTCAACCAGGTAGTTCGTTAGTCGTCATGATGTTTTCGACCGGAACGAATTTAGATAACGCCTTACTAAACGTTCGAGAACGGATTGACCAAGTGAAAGCCTTTTTACCTGAGGGGGCCAATGATCCGAGCGTTTTACGATTTGACCCGTCCCAGCTTCCTGTTATAACGGTCAGCTTAGCAGGAGATGACGCAGCCCACTTACATGACATTGCGGAAAATGAAATCCAGCCGCTTTTTGAACGTCAAGAAGGGGTAGGCTCCGTTGCAATTGAAGGCGGGATTGTAGAAGAAATTCAAGTTATTTTAAATAATGAACAGATGAATCAATACGGCCTCACATCGCAACAAGTGTTACAGGCGATTAATAGTGCGAACGTATCATCATCAGGCGGGGTTATTGACCGAGGAAACCAGGAATTACAAATTCGAATCCCAGGTGAATATGAGTCAATTGAAGATATTAAAGGAACGCTCATTCAAACACCGACGAATGAATTTATTCGCGTCAGTGATATCGCAACTGTTGAAAGACAGGAGCGGGAAAAAGCAGGCTATTCCTATGTTAACGGAAGTGAAGCCGTCGTTCTAAGCATTTTGAAACAGACCGATGCGAATACGGTCGCTGTTTCCGATGAAATTTTAAGTGCGATGGATGATGCTGAAGCGATCTTACCAGACGGAGTTGAATTAACGGTCGTCATTGATACAGCCGATTTTATTCGCTTGTCAATCAGCTCAGTCATCCAAAACTTAATTCTCGGGGGCGTCTTTGCGCTAGCGATTTTACTCTTATTTTTAAAGAGCTTCCGAGCAATATTAGTCATCGGCTTATCGATTCCGATTTCTGTTATTGCGACGTTTGCACTCATGTATTTTACAGGTCAAACGGTCAATATTTTAACGATGGGTGGACTCGCACTAGGTATCGGTATGATGGTTGACTCGTCCATCGTCATTTTAGAGCATATCGTCACGTACCGTCAGCGGGGTTACTCGTTAAAAGAAGCGGCAAAAGAAGGGGCAAGCGAGCTAGCACCAGCTGTTATTGCAAGTACGACAACTACTTTAGTCGTCTTTTTACCGATTGTCTTTACGCAGGGAATCGCATCAGAAATATTCGCACCTCTTGCTTTAACGGTTGCTTTTTCATTAGTGGCATCTTTAGTCGCGGCAATAACCCTTGTTCCGATGCTTTCATCAAAAATGCTCGGGAAAATTGCGGAAGATGATGGGCGCCGTTACTGGTTTAACCGTTTATTAAACAAAGTAATTCGTGGTTATGAAAAAGTATTGCGCGGTGCTTTAAGATTACGCAAGACGACGATTTTTATCATACTCATTTTATTTGTCGGGAGCTTAGCGTTAATTCCACGCCTCGGTTTAGCGTTCATTCCAGAAGCGGACCAAGGGCAAATTGAAATCGTTGCCTCGACACCATCTGGAACGAACCTTGAAACAACGTTAGAAATGACTGAACAAATTGATGAAATTATTTATGCGGATAGCGAGCTAATCGAATCGAGCTACGTATCAGTCGGTTCTCCAGGTGCCGTCGGATTTGGAATGACATCAAATAATGCTAGCTATATGATCCAGCTCATTCCAGCAGACGAACGGGAAATAACGACCGAAGAAGCGATGCGGAAATGGGAAGAGCAGATTGCTGATATTGCTGGAGCAGAAATTTCCATTAACATTTTAGGCGGCTCCTTCTCGGCGATGGACCCGATTCAAGTCCAATTATCAGGATCGGATTTCGACACGTTAAGAGATATTTCTGAACAAGTCGTCGATGTCATCTCAGAAGTCGAAGGAGTCCACAACCCGAGCACATCAGCAGAACGCGGCCGACCAGAAATGCAAATTGTCGTTGATCGAGACGCCGCATCAGAGTACGGCTTAACGTACCAAATGGTGATGGGACAAATAAGCGCCGAATTAAACGGGCAAGTTGCTACCCAATTTAGACAGGGTGGCGAAGAATTAGACGTCCGCGTGATGACACCGATTGAAGACCGCTCAACGATGGAAGATATCGAACAACTAAAAATTACAACAGCGGTTGGCGAGCAAATCCCATTATCAACGATCGCTTCACTAGAACTCGTTGAAGGACCAGTTTACTTAACACGTCAAAACCAACAACGACTCGTCACCGTTTCAAGTGCTATCGTTGGAAGAGACTTGGGAAGTGTTATGGCGGATATCGAAGCTCAATTAGACACACTGCAATTTCCAGAAGGCTATAATTATTCAATCGGCGGCCAAGCAGAAGATATGGAAGAAGCATTCGGTGAGCTAGCCTTAGCGTTAATTTTCGCAATCTTTCTAGTGTACGCCGTCATGGCTGTCCAATTTGAAAACTTCCTACATCCATTTGTCATCATGTTCTCAATGCCAACGATGGTGATAGGATTAGTATTAGGATTACTCGTAACAGGACTACCAGTTAGCATCCCAGCCTTTATCGGGCTCATTATGCTAGCAGGAATCGTCGTCAACAACGGGATTATTTTAGTCGACTATATCAACATATTAAGACGAAAAGGAACCGAACGATTCGAAGCCATTATCGAGGCTGGAAAAACGCGTGTCCGCCCAATCCTAATGACATCATTAACGACCATACTCGGGATGATCCCACTGTCATTAGCACTCGGAGAAGGCGCCGAAATCCAGCAACCATTAGCCGTCGTCATCATATTCGGACTCCTATCATCAACCGTCTTTACACTTGTG
>CALKAL010000051.1 GCA_937983065.1 uncultured Bacillaceae bacterium
TACCATCCAAATCAAATGTGATCCACTTCATATTATTTTAAAGCTCCTTGTGTTAAGTCTGTTAAATGATAATTATGTATAATTTTATTTCAGTATCCTCTAACTATTAAAGCATAAATTCTTCTTTATTAATTTGTTCTATTAAAATATGGGTTGAATCTAAGTGATTGACTATTTCCTCATAATGTTGCGAAACTAAACACATAAACAACATATCTATGACGTGTAGTTGTGCCAATCGGGAAGATGTTGCCCCACTTCGGAAAGTTGCTTCTTTAGTAGCTGAAGTATATAGGTTAATATCAGCCTGATCACTAACTATATTACTACCATATTTCGTTAAACTAATTGTTGTTGCACCCTTCTTTTTCGCGAGGGCTAAAATATTCGCTACCTTTTTTGTACCCCCAGAAAATGAAATCCCAAAAACGGCATCATTTTTATCACTATTCGTCACAGCGGTTGTCGCCATATGAAAATCGCTAAAAGCTGTTGCACTTCGATTAATTCTTAGAAACTTTTGTTGAGCATCTACAGCTGCAATCGATGAAGCACCAACTCCGAAAAAGTGAATTTTTTTCGCATAAAATAATGCACCCACAGCTTTAGAAATTTCATTATTATCGATTAAATTAGCTGTCTCTTTTATCGATTGCATCGCATGGGTTATTACTTTTTCAACGGTCGTATATATCGGTTCATTTGGTTCAATATCCCGAAAGTTAGAAGATCTTTCATTATAAAGATCACCTGCAATCCGTAACTTCAATTCCTGAAACCCATTTAAATTTAAGGATTTGCACAGTCGAATGACCGCTGCACTACTCGTATGACTTGCTATCCCTATTTCGCTCGTTGTCATTTGGATTGCTTTTTCTGGATGATCTAAAATAAAATGTGCAATTTTCTTTTCGGAAAGGGGTAGTTGATCTAACATACTCATTATCATTGAAAGTCCTGCATTCATCCTTGTCAAACAATGACCTCCTTAGGTGTTCAACTCATAAAAAAGAGCAAAAGAACAACTGTATAAACAGAAACAATTATTCTTCGCTCCTTTTTTCATCCAGCAACTATTTAACCTTTTACTGCTCCTTCTACCATTCCTTTAACGATATGTCTTTGGAAAATTGCGTAGAAAATAATAATCGGTATAACTGCGATTGTCAGTCCTGCAAATAGTGCACCCCAAGCACTTTCGTATTGAGCGGTTGTACTTAACGCTGACATTTGAACCCCTAATGTGTTTTTACTATCCGTCTGTAATAATATTAATGCGAGGAAATATTCATTCCAAAAAGAAATCGCATTTAATATTGTCGCAGTAATAATCCCTGTTTTAACAAGCGGAGTAACAACCTTGAGCAAAATACCGTACTGACTCATTCCATCGATCGCTGCTGCTTCTTCTAATTCTCTAGGTACATTCCCCATGAAACTCGATAAAATAAAAATTGTAAATGGTATTTGTGACACAGCATAAACGAGTGCCAATGCAAATAGATTGTCTAATAAATCCATTCTCATTAATAAGAAAAATAATGGAATCCACCCTAAGACAGCAGGAATCATCATTGAAGCTAAATAAATATTAAATAAAACATTGCTCCCTCTGAAACGTAATCTTTCTAAAGCATACGTTGTTGGTATTGCAAACATTAGCGTTAAAATTGCTCCAACAAACGTGACAAAGAGTGAATTGAAAAATGCTGAACCTATTTTAAAATCTTGCCATGCAGAAACGAAATTCGAAAAATTAAAGGTTTCTGGTAACGACCAAGGTGATGCAAATATTTCGGCATTCGATTTAAATGCTCCAATAACCATCCAAACGATCGGAAAAATAACAATGACTGACCATATTAATAATGGTACTCGAACGGCCGTTTTTGCTAGAAAATTACCTATTGACAAATCGACGACCTCCTTAAAATTCTACTTTTTCTCTTCTTAATACAAATTGCATAATTAAAACTGTTACTAATGATAAGACTAATATTAAGACACCTATCGTCGCCCCATAGCCGAATTGGAAGTTTTCAAAGGCCCGTTCATACAAATAAGAACCCATGACCTCGGTTTGTCGTCCAGGTCCTCCATTCGTCATAATTTGTACGAGGACAAACGAACCATTTAAAGACGTAATGACAATATAGATGATTGATGTTCTTATTTGTGGCCAGATTAATGGAACAGTTATTCTCCAAAACTGCTGCCATTGACTTGCTCCATCGATATCTGCGGATTCATACACATCTTTAGGAATGCTCGTAATTCCACCTATTAAAAGAAGCATGAACAATCCAATCCCTGCCCAAACTGCTGGAAGGACTAAACTCGGTAGCGCCCATTCCATTGACCCTAGCCATGGCCTCGTCCAGCTTTCTAAGCCAATTGCACTTAAAAATCCGTTAACAATTCCCATATCAGGGTCATAAATGAATTGCCATAGAATCCCGATTACGACAACCGACATTATGTTTGGGAAAAAGAAAACGATTCGGTAAAAAGGAGCTTCTTTTATTCTTAATTGAGTCAACGCAACTGCAAAAAATAGAGCTAATACCATAATTCCAATTACTTTTGTAAATACTAAAAAGTAATCATTAAAAATCGTTTTTAAAATCGTCGAGTCATTAAACATTCTTATATAGTTATCGAACCCGATAAACTCTCTATTAGCACTAGCACCAGACCATTTAAATAAAGATAAATATACGCCATTAACCATCGGATATACTGTGAAGATGAGGAAAAATATAAAGGTCGGTAACAAACAAAATGCTAAAAATAAGTAGCGTTGTCGTTTAGACTGTACCAAGAAAATCACTCTTTCTTTTTATCAAAGTTTGCTATTAAACTTTCACAAACAAATATGTAAATGAACTATGTTTCAATTAATAAGGAATGTAAAGCTTGTATTAAAACAAGCTTTACATTCCACTTATTTATTAATTACGTAAGCTTTTAGATTTGTCTAACATGTTGTCAACAAATTCTTCAGCAGTAATTCTTCCCATTAAAATTTCAACAATTTGCAGTTTAATTTCATCAGTAATTTCAACAGCAATTTCTTGATCTTCACCTTCTGGGGTATGTCTACTATGAATTTCAATCGTACCCTCTGTATTGATCAAGTCGTTAATTCCTTTTAAGAACTCAGGGACATTATCGTTATCAGATAAGTCAACCCCTTTTAAGTTCATAATCGCACCCGTTGATTCAGCAAAGGCGTTGGCACGTTCTTCTGTGAAGAGATGCTCCATAAATGCTTTCGCTGCTTCTGGGTTATTTGCTTCCTTAGCAATGGCAACTGGACGAATATCCGGTACTAATGCCATTGGTTCACCTGGATTGTTCATAGGCGTTGGAATAAAGCCATATGTGAAGTCTTCCGGTGTATCGTTTTCCATTTCATTCGGTAACCAAAATCCGACTGGGATATAAGCTGTTTCATGTAATAAGAAATTCATTTGCGTTTGTGTATGACTTCGAGCCGCGAAACCTTCGTCGACTAAATCATTTTCTACAATTTGCTCAACTTTCTTAATAACTTCTAAGACTTCATCACTTTCCCAAGCTTCGACAATACCGTTAGAGAGGTCATTAAGTAATTCTTCTCCACCCGCTGCCGCAAATGCAGGATATAACACACCTCTTTGGAAATATTGCGCATACATTCCTGTTGTTATAAATGGTGAAATACCAGCTTCGTCTTTAATCGTGATCATAGAATCTAACCAAGAATCAAAGTCTTCTGGAACATCCCAACCATTTTCGTCAAACCAATTGCTGTCATACCAAACTCCCCAAGTATCAAATACTAAAGGAAGACTATAGATAGATCCATCTTCAAATACTTCTGCTGGTGAGATAAAGCTATCTAATAATGGTGTTCCATCATCAAACGTTAATTCACTTGCCCAGTCACTTAAATCTAATAATTGACCGTCATTAATCATTTGCGTTTCATTCGCACCGTTACCGTCAATATAAACGATATCAGGTGGATCATTCGCAATCCAACGCGGTTTCATCTCGTTGTTAATATCAGGACCAGCTTGTTCAATAATCTCTACATCTGGATACTTTTCTTTAAAACTTTCGATTGACGATTTCCAAAACTCATCGCCGTATCCGCCAACAAAATATTGAATTTCTAATGTACCTGATATTTCAGAATCACCTTGTGTATTTTCTTCGGTGT
>CALKAL010000052.1 GCA_937983065.1 uncultured Bacillaceae bacterium
TTCCGCTCAAATGAGAAAAGTTCCGCGCATTTTCAAAAAGTTACTCGCAAATCGAAAAAGTTCCGCGTAAATTTTTTCCCCCTCATCATTTAAAATAATCCAAGTCTTTTTTGCATAGAAAAAGATACTAAGCATGATTTTCCCTCATGATGAATGGTTTGATTCGATTGAGGCAATCATTTTGTTATGGAAAGTTCACAAAAATTAGTTAAATTCATGACGTTATCTTCTTATAATTGAATGTACAATGTAACGTAGTTTAGAAAGGACAAAAATGATGAGGAAACTTTTGCAATCAATCACTAATCGTGTAACAACGAAGAAGGGGATGTGGATTACTTTATCAATTTGGCTGTTAATAACAGTCGCTTTATCCGCTTTCCTTCCGAGTGTTAAAGAATATGAGGTAACTAGTATTGACTCTTTACCAGAGGATGCGAAAAGTGTCATAGCTAAAAATAAAGTTGATCAATATTTTCCGAATGAAGATGGTATCCCAGGTATTTTAGTTTTTCAATCTAATGATGGTGAAATTACATATGAAGAACTCGCAAGTATAGTCGACGCTATTTTAGCTGAAAATATTCAAACGATCGATGAAATAGTGCCAATCTCATCTATTCCAGAACACGTAGCTCTTTCCGCTTTCTTTTCTGAAGATTTAGAAGCGGCTATCGTCCCTGTAAATTTTGAAGCTAGTTTGGAAAATAGAGTACTTAAAGAGTCAAAGGAAGAAGTATTAGCTGTTATTGAGAAAAATAGTGATTTTGAAGTATATATGACTGGACCCGCTGGAATTGGTACTGATACTCTAGAATTATTTTCAAGAGCGGATTTAGTATTAATCTTTTCAACAGTCGGTTTAATTCTTATATTGCTAGTCATTTTATATCGGTCACCATTACTTGCCTTAATCCCGTTATTAGCGGCAGGGATAGTGTATCAAGTCGTCATGCAAATTTTAGGACTATTTGGCAAGATGGGTCTAGTTATTTCTAATCAGACAGTTTCGATTATGTCGATATTATTATTTGCGGCTGTCATTGATTATTCTTTATTTGTTTTCTCTAGATTTAGAGAAGAGCTTAAAAAAGAGGAACGTAAATATACAGCGATGCAAAGAGCGATGAAACATGTAGGGTCGCCAATTTTCTTTTCAGGTGGAACGGTTTTAGCAGCGATGCTCGTATTATACTTTGCACAGTTTGAAGATTATCGCAATTTTGCACCAACCTTTGCAACGACGATGGCTGTCATTATGCTCGCAGCAACAACGTTAGTTCCAGCATTGTTTACGTTATTCGGAAGAAGATCTTTCTGGCCGAAAATTCCACGTGTTGGCGAAGAAACGGTAAGTAAAAATTCATTATGGAGCAAAGTTGGATGTTTTGTCGTTAGAAAGCCACGGTTATCAGTTGGGATTGTCAGTTTGTTCATGATTATTTTTGCTAGTAATCTTATGAATATAAAATATGATTTTAACATGTTAAATTCCTTTCCAGATGATATGCCATCACTTCAAGGGTATCAATTGTTGGAGGAAAAATTTGACAAAGGGGATTTAGCGCCAACGACGATTCTTTTAGAAGCAGATGAAGCAGTTACTGACGAGCAGATAGAAGATTTACAACAACAATTTACAGATGAAAATTTAGTAGCAAATGTCCTGTTTAATGGGGCGACGGATGATTCTAATGTTATCCAATATCAGTTGACGTTTGCAGAAAGTCCGTATTCGATAGAAGTAATGGACCAGCTCGAGGTAATGATCGGTAAAAGTGAACAGTTCTTGCAAAATAGTGGGGTCAGTGGTCAATTATATTTTGCAGGTGAAACAGCTAAACAAGTGGATGACCGTTCGATAAATAATTCCGATGTCATTTTGATAGTCAGTTTAGAGACAATTCTTATATTTATATTACTAGTCATGATGACGAAATCATTTAAAATGCCAATTTACATGATGGGAACGATTTTAGTGTCATTCCTAGCTGCATTAGGGTTAGGGATATTCCTTACTGATCTATTTTTTGACATTGACACCATTAGTAATAGGGTTCCAGTTTATTCTTTCGTATTTTTAGTCGCACTTGGAATTGATTATAATATTATGCTCGTTTCAAGATTCCAAGAAGAAAGAAAACACCACCCAGTTAAGAAAGCTGTTGAATTAGCGGTAGCAAATACTGGGGGAGTCATTTCCTCAGCAGGATTAATTTTAGCAGCAACTTTCGCCGTACTAATGACTCAACCGATTGAATTGTTGTTTGTATTCGGATTTATTGTGGCGGTTGGGATTATTATAGACACGTTTATCGTCAGAGGAATCTTAATGCCAGGTTTACTAGTTATGTTTGAAAAAGATAAAGTGGATCTATCAAAAAAATAATCACCGTTATGAAAAGCCCTTTGATTTCGTCAGAGGGCTTAAATTTTTTGTACTCCGAAGCGTGGTTCTTAATACGATTACGTTAAAAATGCCCGTCAATCATTTTCAAAATTAACCGAGCCAATGTAATCAAGATTAAATTCCTTCCATTGCTCATTCGGAAAGATAAATGTCCAAGGCATGCTCGTTCCAGCCTTGATGAATAGATCAGGAATGCTAAACGTATGGGCTGCAACTGTTTCATCCTCAAAAACATATTCAATTTGAGCGTCTTGAAATGTTAAAGCATGATCAGTTTTGTTATGGATTAAAGTCGTGAGTAGAAAATCGCCATGATGATTTACAGCTTGCCATATCGGTATTATTTTATAATCGTTATTTACCGATTGATGCGTGTCTGTAAAAACCTCCTCAATTTTAATACGATCTTGTTTAGAAATCGTTCGCTCCCATGCCGGATGGAATACAAGCTCTTGCATCTTATCACCTTCTTTACTTAACATTGTAATATATTGAACTAATAATTCGAAACTGATAGGCAGGATCTCTCATTATAAAAAGCGTTAATATAACAACTTACTTTATGAATTAAGGGTGTCTAGCTTATAATAAGAAAAGTGATGAAATTAAAGGAAGGTTTATAATGGCAAAAAAGACGACTGCACCAGTGAAGAAAAATGAATATATCGAACTTACTTTTTCAGACCTTACCCATGAAGGTGATGGCGTTGGCAAAATCGAGGGATATCCCGTGTTCGTACCATACGCCCTTCCTGGGGAAAAAGCGAAAGTAAAAATATTAAAAGTGAAGAAGAACTTAGCGTATGGAAAATTAATTGAAATTTATGAGAAAAGTGAAGATCGTGTCGAGCCTCCTTGTGAAGTGTTTTATAAGTGTGGTGGCTGCCAGATTCAACATATAACGTATGAAAAACAACTGGAAATGAAACGTAAAGTTGTTGAAGATGTGATGCGGAAAATTGCGCATATGCCCGATGTGACAATTCATCCAACGATTGGGATGGAGGAGCCGTGGAGTTATCGGAATAAAGCACAAATGCCCGTTGCAATGAAGGACGGCAGAGTGCTCACTGGCTTTTACCAGAAACGGAGCCATAATATTATTCAAATGGATACATGTCCCGTGCAAAATAAAGCAAATGACCATATATTACGTGAAATGCGAGGCATTATTGAAGATTTAGGAATTGAACCGTACGATGAGATTAACCATCGCGGTGTCATCCGTCATATCGTCGTACGCTCTGGCTACCATACAGGGGAAATCATGGTTGTCATTGTGACGAATACGAAAGATCTCCAAAAAAAGGAGCAGCTTATCGAAAACATTCGTGCTCTAGATTCCAACATTGTCGGTATCGTTCATAACGTCAATCCGAAACGAACGAATGTCATTATGGGGCGAGATTCTAAATTACTTTGGGGTAAAGATTTCATTATCGATAAAATTGGCGAATTAGAATTTGAAATTTCCGCCCATTCCTTTTTCCAAGTAAACCCTGAACAGACGGAAAAATTGTATGAACAAACATTGAAATATGCTCAATTAACCGGAAGTGAAACGGTCATTGACGCCTACTGCGGCATTGGCAGTATTTCATTATTTTTAGCCCAGCATGCGAAAAAAGTATACGGCGTTGAAGTCGTCCCCCAAGCGATTGACAACGCAAAAGATAATGCGAAAAGGAACGGATTGACGAACGCAGAATTTTACGTCGGACAAGCTGAAAAAGTAATGCCATGGTGGCGTGCCCAAGGTTTAAGACCTGATGTCATCGTCGTTGATCCACCACGAAAAGGCTGTGACGAAGCTTTGTTACAAGCGATGATTGAAATGGAACCAGAAAGAATCGTCTATGTATCCTGTAACCCTTCCACATTAGCGAGGGATTTAAAAATCTTAGCTGGTGGTGGATATGAAGTGAAGGAAATTCAACCTGTCGATATGTTTCCGCAGAGTAGTCATGT
>CALKAL010000053.1 GCA_937983065.1 uncultured Bacillaceae bacterium
AGCACGAGTCTCGAGACCCCACAGGCAGCTCGCTGCCGAAGAGGCTCGAGCCGTGCCCGCGGAAAGCGTCCGCCTGGAACGTAACAAAATCAACACTTTCATTTTCAGAATTTTATTAATACCCCAACATATATTTTAGAGCCAAAAATAAAAACCTCTTAAAGAAAATGAAATCATTCTTCAAGAGGTTTTTGCTACTTATCTGGAACCCTTTGTAAAAGGTGAGCCTAATGCTTTTGGAGAATCGGCTCTTCCTATAAAGCCAGCTAACGCTAATATTGTTAAGACGTAAGGAGCAATTTGTAAATAGATTCGTGGTATATCACTTAATAACGGTATACCTGCACCAACGACACTTAAGCTTTGGGCAATACCGAAAAAGGCGGCGGCACCTAAAGCCCCTAAAGGATGCCATTTACCAAAGACAACCGCAGCTAAAGCCATAAATCCTTGACCACTAATGGTTCCTTGTGAGAAGTTTTGTGCAACGGTTAACGCGAAAACGGATCCACCAATTCCACCTAAAAATCCAGAAAGACCAACTGCGATATACCGCATCCGATTTACTTTAATTCCTAGAGAGTCTGCTGCGACTGGATGCTCACCGACAGAACGAAGTCTTAATCCGAACGGTGTTTTAAAAATAATGTACCAAACGAGTATCGCTAAAATAACAGCTAGCCAATTCGTAATAAACGTATTTTTAAATAAAAGCGGACCGATAAACGGAATATCACTTAAAAACGGAATATCTGACCGGTAAAACGGGGCTACGATAAAATCTGTTTGACCCGCACCGTAAATTTGTTTAACTAAAAATAATGAAACACCTAATGCTAAAAAGTTAATCGCAACACCACTTACGACCTGGTCTGCTCTAAATGTAATACTCGCAACCGCGTGAATAAGTCCGAAAATAGCGCTAACGACGGCTGCAATAAGTACTGCTATCCAAGGCGCTAAATCACGTCCAATGCTCGGAAAGGCTTCGATTAATATCGGTGCAAGCTCTAAATTCACGATAATACCGACGAATGCACCCATTACCATTAAGCCTTCTAAGCCGATATTAATAATTCCAGAACGTTCACTTAAAACTCCGCCCAATGCAGTAAAAATAAGAGGGGCAGCATAGAAAAAGGCTGTAGGAATAATTTGCAGTAAAATATCCATTTAGTTCCCCTCCTTTTTCACATTTTTATTCTCATTTTGATCGTCAATTTTAGTCCTTTTAAACAATTTTAAAAGCTTTTCTCTAAACAATACGATCATATATCCTGCGGCAACAAATAAAATGATAAGTGCAGTTACAATTTCAACGAGCTCTGGAGGTACTCCTGCTCCAGCTTGCATGTTTAATGCTCCAACCTTTAAGAAGCCGAACAACCCAGCAGCTAAAACGATACCGATTGCTGTACTTCCACCGAGTAACGCAATGGCGATCCCGTCAAAGCCGATATTCGTAAATCCTGAATGAATTGTCATATACCCATACATCCCAATACCTTGCATTGCACCGCCTAAACCTGCTAATGCTCCTGAAATTGTCATCGATAAAATAATGTTTCGTTTAACACTCATTCCTGCATATTGGGAGGCATCTCGGTTAATTCCGACCGAACGCATTTCGAAGCCTAATGTCGTTCTTTCCATCGTGTACCAATAAAATAGAGCGGCAAATACAGCTAACAATATACCCATATGTATATTTGAGAAGCTCATAAACTCTGTTAGCCAATCTAATTTTAATGAGGCTGAATTGGCGATATGATCCGTTCTCTCAGCCCGCTCAGAAAGAACATTACGAATTAATGAGTTCGTGACATATAAAGCGATATAGTTCATCATAATCGTCACAATAACCTCATGAACGTGAAAACGTGCCTTTAAATATCCCGGAATTATTCCCCATAGTCCTCCTGCAATCGCCGCTACGATAATAGCTAAAGGTAAATGAATGATTGCTGGTAATTCAAAGGATGTTCCGACCCATACCGATGCTAACCACCCGACAAAAAGCTGTCCTTCAACTCCGATATTTAATAAACCTGAGCGATACGCAAAGCCGACAGCAAGACCTGAAAAAATATAAGGAGTTATTAATGCAATCGTCTCACCGCCGAAATATCTATTTTCAAATACACCATTCCATAATGCAATATAGCCTTCAATCGGATTATAACCAAAAAGAAGCATAATGATAGCACCAGCAAAAAGTCCTAAAATAATCGAGAATAATGAAATCCACAGCTTAGTCGATTTGAATAGAGAACCTAGCTTATTTCCCATTATGCTTCACCTACTTTCTTCTTGCTCCCTGCCATTAATAACCCGAGTTCTTGTTCATTCGTTTCTTCAGGATTAACGATGGCAACAATTTTACCTTCGTAAATAACGGCAATCCGATCGCTTAAATCTAAAATTTCATCTAATTCAAAGGAAACTAATAAAATGGCGCGATCTTTATCTCTTTCTTCAATTAATTTCTTATGAACGAATTCAATCGCCCCAACGTCAAGCCCCCGTGTCGGCTGCGCTGCGATTAGTAAATCCGGTGAGCGATCAACTTCTCGCCCGATTATCGATTTCTGTTGGTTACCACCTGATAAAGACCTCGCTAATGTTTGACTGCTCGGTGTACGAACATCATATTCCTTAATGACTCGATCAGCGTAGTTATAAATTTGTTTAAAATTTAAGCTACCTCTTTTAGAGAATGGCGCTTGATAATAAGTTTGTAGTACCATATTTTCGCCGATTGGAAAATCTAATACTAACCCGTGTTTATGTCTATCTTGTGGGATATGACCAACACCACTTTCAGTTACTTTTCTCGGCTTTAAATTAGTAATATCTTTATCGTTAAGCTTCACGAGACCTTCTTCTGCTTTTCTTAATCCAGTAATTGCTTCAATAAGCTCCGTTTGACCGTTCCCATCGACACCAGCTATACCGACTATTTCTCCTTTTTTCACCTCAAGATTAAGGCCACGTACTAAATCTACACCCCGATTATCTTTGACGACTAAATTGTTGACAGATAAAACGGTTTCCTTCGGTTTTGCAGGTGTTTTTTCTGTTTCAAAGAGTACTTCGCGACCGACCATCATTGAAGCAAGCTCTTGAGTCGTCGTCTCGCTTACATTAACGGTCCCAATTCCTTTGCCCCGTCGAATAACCGTACAACGATCCGCTACTTCCATTATTTCATCTAATTTATGAGTAATTAATATAATCGATTTTCCTTCTTTAATTAACGACCTCATAATTTGCATTAATTCTTTAATTTCTTGAGGAGTTAAAACGGCTGTTGGTTCATCAAATATTAAAATATCTGCTTTTCGATAAAGCATTTTCAATATTTCAACCCGCTGCTGCATACCGACAGAAATATCACGAACTAATGCTTTAGCGTCAACTCTTAATCCATACTGGTTAGAAATTTCTTGAACTTCTTTTTGCGCTTTAGAAAGATCGATATTCATATTTAACAATTTTTTAGGCTCGTTGCCTAAAATGATATTTTCCGCGACTGAAAACGTGTCGATTAACATAAAATGCTGGTGAACCATCCCAATACCTAATTCATTCGCAACATTCGGATCATTAATTTCCACATCTTCTCCATTGACACGGATTTTCCCTTGTTCAGGCTGATAAATTCCGAAAAGGACATTCATTAACGTCGATTTACCTGCACCATTTTCCCCTAATAGCGCATGAATTTCACCCTTTTTTACCTGAAGCGTGATATTATCATTGGCGACGATACCTGGGAATTCTTTACGGATATTAAGCATTTCTATGACATAATCCATCTATCCCACTCCTAACAAAATAAAAGGCTCTTTCTATAAAAAATCTCAAGGAAACTAAATAAAACGCTTTACTTGAATCGATTTTTCATGATTATTTAAAGAAAAGGCTAGAAATAGGTTCTAGCCTTTTCTTTTTCAGTTATTAATTTATTCTTTCAAATATTACTCTAATCCTTCAAGAAATGTTTCTAATTGATCGTGTGTAAATGGAACGTCAATATCTCCATCTAGAATCTTTTGTTCCCATTCTTCTACAGCTGCACGAATATCATCTGTATAAGCGTCAGCATTCGTATCAGCTACTAAAATACCGTTATCGGATAGACCATACTCCATCGTCTCTCCAGCTGGGAAATCACCAGCTAAAGCACGATTTGAAATGTCTTGAACAGCAATGTCAACTCGTTTAACCATTGATGTTAAAGTAACGTTATGTTCTTCACCATCAACAGTCACTGCACCTTCATCGTATTGGTCACGGTCAACTCCGATTACCCATACGTAATTGTCTGGATTACTGTTTTTACGGTCTTTTGCTTCGTTAAATACACCATTTCCTGCTCCACCCGCTGCATGATAGATGACATCAATTCCACTATCATACATACTTGAAGCGATTTGACGTCCTCTTGAAGCGTCATCAAAGCTTTCCGCATAACGTACGTCTACATCGATTGAAGGATCTACAGATTTAACCCCTGCAACAAATCCAACTTCGAATTTGTTAATAAGTGGGCTATCAACACCACCGACAAAACCAACTTTTCCAGATTCAGATTTCAGTGCTGCAGCGACACCGACTAAAAATGAACCTTCATGCTCTTTAAAAGTTAAGCTGACAATGTTGTCACCTTCTGCTACTTCATCAACTAAACCATACATCGTATCAGGATTTCTTTCAGCAACGTTTTGGATTGCTTCAGTTAATAAGAAACCGATACCAAAAACTAAATCATAATCATTCATTGTTAAACGTTGTAAGTTTGGCTCATAATCCGAATCCTGATCAGATTGGGCATACGTATAACCTTCACCTTCAGTTAAACCGTGCTCCTCACCAAACGCAACGAGCCCTTCCCAAGCTGATTGGTTAAACGATTTATCGTCTACCCCACCAACATCCGTTACCATTGCTACTGTAAAATCTGTATCAGAAGCATCGGCATTCTCATCATCTTGCCCGTTTGTATCCCCACTATCTTGTTCGTTTGTGTCCTCATTGTCTTGTTCGTTTTCATCATCAGATGTACCACAAGCTGCTAGAAATAGTGAAAACGAAAGCATTAGAGCTAGTAAAATAAAAAGCTTTTTACTCTTCATTATTAAGCGCCCCCACTTGTAATATTTTGTCGCAATAGATATTAAATCTATTACCAAAGATAAATATATCACTAATCAAGTAGAAAATAAATAGAAGAATTTATAATTTTTTTGATATTACGAAGTATGTTCTTCTTCATGCTTTGATACGAGTACTTTTCTCGGCTTACTTCCTTCATACGGTCCAACGATTCCCCGCTCCTCCATCGCATCGATTAAACGAGCAGCTCGCGTGTAACCAATTCGAAAGCGCCGCTGTAACATTGAAACACTTGCACTTTGCATTTCAGTTACTAATTGAACAGCATCATCGTACAATTCATCGTCGACTTCCTCTAACGTTTGGTCCGTTTCATCTGGAATCATCTCCTCTTCGTATTGAGCCTTTTGCTGCTCAACACAGAAATTAACGATACGCTCGACTTCTTCATCCGATAAAAATGCCCCTTGAATTCTAGTCGGTTTAGATGCACCAACCGGTAAAAATAACATATCACCTTTTCCCAACAGCTTTTCCGCACCGCCTCCATCAAGAATTGTTCGAGAATCTGTTTGCGATGACACGCTAAAAGCAATACGAGAAGGAATGTTAGCTTTAATGACGCCCGTTATGACATCTACAGACGGCCTTTGCGTCGCTATAATTAAATGAATACCAGCAGCTCTAGCCATTTGTGCAAGTCTCGTAATAGAGTCTTCTACGGCACTTGAAGCGACCATCATTAAATCAGCTAATTCATCAATTAATACGACGATATATGGTAAATACGGGTGTTGTTCGTCCTCATTTTTTTCATTTTCTCGGCTTATATACTCATTATATCCTTCAATATTTCTCGTCCCTGTGTCTGAAAATAAATCATACCTTCTTTCCATTTCTTGTACAACCTTCTTAAGCGCCTGGGAAGCTTTTTTCGGATCAGTAACAACTGGCGCCAATAAATGCGGAATCCCATTATAGACATTGAGCTCGACCTTTTTCGGATCAATCATCATCATTTTCACTTCATGGGGTTTAGCACGCATTAATATGCTCGTAATAATTCCATTAACGCATACACTTTTACCACTTCCTGTTGCTCCAGCGATTAATAAATGAGGCATTTTATTCAATTCAGCCATAATCGCTTCCCCTGAAATATCTCGTCCCAAACCAAATAATAGCTTTGATGGATGTCCCATATTATTTTGTAACACTTCTTTTAAAGAAACTTGCGCGACTTCCATATTTGGCACTTCAATACCGATTGCGGACTTACCTGGAATCGGTGCTTCAATTCTTATATCCTTCGCTGCTAAAGCTAAAGCTAAATCATCATTTAAATTAACGATTTTACTTACTTTAACGCCAATATCAGGATTCACTTCATAACGGGTAACAGCTGGGCCGACGTGAACTTTTGCCACTTTTGCTTTTACACCGAAGCTTTCAAATGTTTGCTCAAGGGTTTTGACAGATGAATGAAGATGCGCTTTTTCTTTCTGTTGGTTTTGCTTTTTAGGTTGATCTAATAAGTTTAATGGTGGTAATTTATAATCTTCATTTTCTGTTTCACTTAACGTTAAATTATCTAACACTTCGTCACTTTCATTTTCTTCTATAGCTTCGTCCCATTGCTTCGCTTCAAAGGAATCAATCGTATCTAGTTCCTCATTAGCAATATGATTCACCTTTTGATAATCATCATCACCTTCTAGATGTAAATCAATGCGTGGTTGTATGACTTCATCTTCCTGCTGATTACTCTCTTGTTTAAGAGCTCTTTTTTCCTTTATTTTGTTGAACAATGATTTTAAATAATTTGATAAACGGCGAAAATCCTCACTAATTGAACGTTCGGTAAATAATATAAGACCGATGATAATTCCGAAAATAGATAACACCTTTGCTCCAGCAGCAGATAATAAATAATAGCTTAAAGCAAATAATAAGGCACCAAACATTCCCGAACCAATATAGGAATAGCTTACGTTTCCATCCTGATATTGATCAAAATAATCCCATGTTAAACCGAAAATCGACTGGTTTGAATGAATTGTAACGATTGAATCATACGTTTGCACGTGGGTGAATAGTAAAATAGAAATGACGAATAAATATCCTCCGTACCATCTTGATGAACGAAAGCTTGGCCATTTTCTTTTTATCATTAAATACAAACCTAAGCCGAATAAAAATAAACTAACTCCGATGTACCAAAATCCGAATAACCATCTTAAGAGGGTTACAAATACGTTCGGAATAAACCCAGAGCTTATCGCACTAATGCCACTTGAAAAAATAGCAATTAATAAAAACAATAGTCCAATCAGTTCAAATTTCAAAAAAGAGCGTTTTTTCTTGTCTGTTTGTTTCTTTTTCTTTTTTGCCATCGTAATCACCCCGAAAATAAGGAAGCAGCCCCGCTATTCTGGTTGCTAAAGTTGTAATTCGTATTATATCATAATTAACAATAGTTGGTTACTATGTTTACAAGTAAATCATCGTTCCGGGGCGTAATTGCTCGTTTAAATAATCTTCTGGATCCGTCGAACACATATGAACGATTTCATAGCCATTTAATTCGTCATCACGTTTAATTTTTAATGTCGCATAATTAACATTGATCCAATAAAATTGTAAATCTTCATCTTCATCATCAAAAATTTCTTGTTCGTGAAGTGGTGTGTATAAAATCATTGGATATACCCTCCACTCTGTTTTCTTTCTTCAATCAGCGCTTGTAGTTTCGTAATCGCTTCATGGACACCGCCGATTGCATCGATTAATCCGTATTTAACAGCATCTTCGCCAACGACATTTGTACCGATATCTCGAGTTAAATTACCTTTAGCAAACATCAACTCTTTAAATTTATCAGCAGTTATGTTGGAATGTCTTGTCACAAAGTTAATCACGCGATCTTGCATTTTATCCAAATATTCAAAGGTTTGAGGCACACCGATAACTAATCCTGTTAAACGGATCGGGTGAATTGTCATCGTCGCTGTATGCGTAATAAAGGCATAATCGGCACTGACCGCAATCGGTACACCGATACTATGCCCCCCTCCTAAGACGATGGAGACGGTCGGTTTGGAAATAGAAGCAATCATTTCTGCAATGGCTAAACCTGCTTCTACATCCCCACCGACAGTATTTAAAATTAAGACGACCCCTTCAATTTTTGGATTTTGTTCAATCGCAATTATTTGCGGAATAATATGTTCATATTTCGTCGTTTTATTTTTAGGAGGAAGTTGCAAATGGCCTTCAATTTGTCCAATAATCGGTAAGACGTGAATATTCGTATCGGGAGCCTGCGGGACATTCGTTTGGCCAAGCTGCTTAATTTTTTCTACAATTGAACTCGTGACGTCATCATTTTTTTGTTCATCTTGTTTTTCTGTATTACTCATCAGCCAACACCATCCTTTTCTTTATTTTAGTGTTCGCAAATTAAGACCTTTCATACAAAAGAATAAGACCTTGCTATACGAAAACTTAGCAAGGTCTTTGCGTTATTGATTTAACATCTGATTCATTTTATTCATTTCTTCTTCGGTTAACGGTACTAAAGGAAGGCGCACGGTTCCAACAGTCACTCCCCGTTCGTTTAATGCCGACTTAACTGGGCTTGGCGATGGTGCCAAAAAGAGTGCATTCATTTTTGGTAACAGTTTTCGATGAATCGATGCCGCTTTTTGAATATCACCATTTTGAAACGCATCAATCATTTCTTTCATTTCAAGCCCGATAATATGAGAAGCGACCGAGACGACTCCAGTTGCACCGACAGATAAAGCAGGTAACGTTAAGCCGTCATCTCCACTATAAAGGGTGAAATCATCATCCGTTCTTTCAATAATTTCACTCATCATGTCTAAATCTCCGGAAGCATCTTTAATCGAGACGATATTCGGTATTTTCGATAATTTTACCGTCGTATCTACCGACATATTAACGACAGATCGACCAGGTATGTTATAGAGCATAATAGGTAGAAACGTCGATTCAGCAACGGCTTTAAAATGTTCGTATAAGCCGTCTTGATTCGGTTTATTATAATACGGCGCGACGAGTAAAATGCCGTCAACACCTATGTTCTCTACTTCTTTCGTTAATTCAATCGTTTCTTTTGTGTTGTTACTTCCCGTTCCCGCGATGACAGGCACTCGACCATTTACAACGCTAACGACATGCTTATAAAGCGCTAATTTTTCTTCCGTTGTTAGAGTTGGAGATTCCCCCGTTGTCCCTCCAACGACAATCCCGTCTGTACCGTTATTAAGTAAATGTTCGAGGAGTAATGAAGTCTTCTCTAAGTCTAATTCATTATGTTCGTCAAAAGGTGTTACCATTGCTGTTACTACTTTTCCGAAATCCAACGCTCAAACCCCTTTCTTAACTTTTTTAATAAATGTTTCATGAAGTGAGTTCACGGCAACATCTAAATCCTCTTCTTTTATTAATACCCATATCGTCGTATGACTATCAGATGATTGGAGAATTTGAATATTATGTTTTGCTAAGGCTGATACAATTTTTGAAACCACACCAGGTACACCTTGAATACCTGCGCCTACGGTTGATACTTTAGCACAGTTTTGAATAAAATCTAAATCATAATTTAAACGGTAAATAATGGCCTTCGTTTCTTCAAGCTTTGAATTAGGAACAGTAAAGGTAATACCTTCTGTAAATATATTGAAAAAGTCAACAGAAATGCCCGCTTCTGCTAATTCTTTAAACACTTTATCGTGAACAATGATTGGGTTTTCATCGGCTTTTACTTTAATTTGAGTTAAGCCAGAAACGTGGGCAATGCCTGTAACGAGTCGATCATGAATCTTTATATCAATTGAGTTATCAACTTTTGATGTCACAAGGGTTCCCTCATCATTCGAATACGTTGACCTTACTCGTATCGGAATTTTCTCCTGCATCGCGATTTCAACGGCACGAGGATGAATCACTTTAGTCCCTTGATAAGCGAGGTGTACAATTTCGTTATATGTCATCACTTTTAACGTTTCTGCATCTTTAACAATGACTGGATCAGCCGTTTTAATTCCATTAACATCTGTAAAAATATCGACGTATTTAGCATTTAATGCTGCCCCTAAGGCGACAGCTGATGTATCAGATCCCCCTCTTCCTAAAGTCGTTACATTCCCTTTTTCATCCGCACCTTGAAAACCAGCGACGACTAAGACATCATATTCCTTAAAATAATCTAAAAGTAACGTCGTATTCACTTTATTTATTCTTGCATTTGTATAATCATTCGTCGTTAAAATACCCGCTTGAGCTCCAGATAACGCTGCAGATTTAATACCCGCCTCGTTCAATTCATTGACGAAAACGATAGAAGAAATGACTTCTCCACAAGACATGAGCATATCTATTTCTCTTTTTTGTAAATGAGTATTCGGATATTGAACGAGACTTAATAACGTGTCAGTCGCATACGGTTCGCCCATTCGTCCCATCGCACTGACGACGACAACAACACGGAAGCCATCATTTACGGCTTGATTAACATGATTGAGTGCATGCTGTCTCGTCTTTCGGTCCTTCACTGAAGTGCCGCCGAATTTTTGTATTACAACTTCCATAGTCCACCTCTAATTAGTCATTATTCAGTTAAAGCTTTCACAATTTGCACTGAATTCCATGCAGCACCTTTTAATAAATTATCAGATACAATCCATAAATGAAATCCATTTTTAACGTCAAGATCTTTTCTAATTCTCCCGACGAAAACATCTGTTTTTCCTTCTGAACTTAACGGCGTCGGATAAATTTGCTGATCAATATCATCTTCAACGACAACGCCAGGTGCTTCGCTTAACAGCTGTTTCATTTCATCAATCGTTACAGATTCATCTTCAATTTCAACATAAACACTTTCTGCATGGGAATAAAAGAACGGTAAGCGAACACACGTAGCTGCCACTTTCAACTCTGGCATATGCATAATTTTTTTCGTTTCATTAATCATTTTCATTTCTTCAAATGTGTAATGATTATCTTCAAAAACATCAATTTGAGGTAACGCGTTGAAGGCAATTGGATAATGTTTTGCATCCGATTTTACAGGTAAAATGCGTGCTTCAACATCCTCACCCTTTAGCATCGCCTTCGATTGGTCTTTAAGCTCTTGGACAGCTTCATTTCCAGATCCCGATACAGATTGATACGTTGATACGATGACACGTTTTAGTCCGTATTTTTGTCGGATTGGTTCTAAAGCTACGACCATTTGAATTGTCGAGCAATTTGGATTAGCAATGATTCCGTTATGATTTTTTAAATCGTCCTTATTTACTTCAGGGACGACTAATGGAACACCATCCTCCATTCTAAAGGCACTCGTATTATCAACGATGACAGTACCTCGTTTAACAGCTTCTTCTGCCAGTTTTTTTGAAATTGATCCACCAGCAGAAAATATCGCAATATCAATATTTTCAAACGCCTCAGCTGTCGCCTCAACGATTTCTACTTCTTTATTTTGAAATGTTATCCGTTTTCCTGCTGACCGTCTAGAGGCCATAGGTACAAAACGATTTATGGGGAGATTTTCTTTTTCCAACATAGCAACAATTTTTTGCCCAACAGCGCCAGTTACTCCAACGACAGCTAAATTTATTTCTTGATTAACCATTTATAATCGATCCTTTCAATCTAATCATCTACCCCATTTTATCATATTTTAGTAAAGATTATTTAGCTAAATATTGTATGGTCTTAATAAAGGCTGAAGTTGATTCCCTTTTAACGCTTCATCCACTGTTTCACTTAATAAGTCCATATGGGCAACGAGGGATGTTTCTTTTTTGTACGGATCATCTTGACCAAATGGAACAAAATAAACATATTTTGCTGCTAAAAGCTTAGCAAGGTTCATACCATTCAAACCTAATGCATCGTTTGTAGAAATAGCTAAAATGACTGGATTTCGATTACGTAACGTCGCTTTGGCCGCCATTAATACTGGGGAATCTGTCAAACCATTCGCAAATTTACTTAATGATGCCCCGGTCATTGGAGCAATCACCATTGCATCGAGCGGTTCTTTCGGGCCAAGGGGTTCTGCTTCTGGAATCGATGAAATAATTTCTTTCTGTGTTATATCTTTAATCCGCTCCATATGTTCCCATGCTTCCCCGAATTTTGTATCGGTACTTCTCACGGTATAAGAGACGATTGGAACAACATTTGCACCTAATTCCATTAATCGTTGCATTTGTGGAAATGTTTCATCATACGTACAATGGGAGCCTGTTAAACCAAACCCAATTCGCTTTCCGTTCAAGTCCATCGTAAATCTCCTCCCTATTCTTTTTCAGTCATAATATTACGAATGACACCTGCTAAAATTTTCCCTGCAGTAATCGGGGCGACTAATCCAGGTAAACTTGGGGCAAGGATCGCTTTTATACCGCGTTTTTTTGCAAATCGAAAATCAACACCACCTGGTTTCGATGCGATATCAATAATTAAACTATCTTTAGGTAATTGACTTATGATTGCTGGTGTGACGACGAGCTTCGGAATCGTATTAATTAAAATGTCACAATCTTTAACGGCATCATTCAATTCATCCTGCTTCACTGGCTTAGCATGATATTCAAAAATTCGTGATAAATCGATGTCATCCCTTGCATAGACAGACACATTTGCATTCATTCCTTTAAATACTTGAACTAACGTTTTTCCAACTCTTCCAAAGCCTAAAATTGTAACATTCGCATCATGAATCGTAAAATCAGTATGTTGAATGGCAAACATAAGTGTTCCTTCTGCCGTTGGAATCGAATTATAAATCGCTACATCGTCTCGATCAAATAGAGGGATAATTTTCGATTGTACTCTGTTCATTTCTTTTAAAAATGGCGTCATAATACCAGTAAAAATAAAACATTCATCCTTCAATGAATGAAACCATTCTTTGCTTACTTGAGGGGAATGATCCGAGAAATAACTTTCTGCATAGCCATCTTGATCTAGTCCAGTTACTGGTAAGACAATTGCATCGAGCCTTTCAGTTGGAACATCATTTATATTCGTTAAGTGAACGTCGATTAAATCCTCTTCATTATCGTCAAAACCGATTGCATAAACCGTTGCATCTAAGTCTACAAATTGACGCATTAATTCAACGTATCTTGCATCTCCTCCTAAAACTAATAGCGATTTTCCCGTTAGCATAATAATCTCCTTTCACTCTTTCATTCGTTCGCCCAATATATTTGTATGTAAATCCGTTAAAAAAGTGAAAAACTGACTCAAAATTATTTTTTGAGTCAGTTTTTAAAAGTGTCTGGATTGACAATAATCATATCTTCTCCGATGACATCGATATCGGACCATTTTATTTTTCCTTGAACCTCATTATTCTTTTTAAATCCTAGCATCGTAAAATCTTGAATAATAATATGTTCAATTTTCCCAGTCTCTGGATTAATCTCTAAATCTGTATGACCGAGTATGCCTAGTCTTTCTCCCCTTCTTGCATCAATTAGCTCTTTACCTGATAATTCTTTATACCTCATTATGACCTCCTTAAAGCGTTCTTACTCAATTATACGCCTTCAGGAAGAATTAATGCTTTAGCTGGATCACTATTTAAAATATGACGACTGACTTCTTTAATGCTTGAATGATCCACGCTTTCAATTTTACGTATTAAATCTTGTAAGCTGTTATGGGGTTGATTTAACAACTCATTTCGCCCATTTCGATGCATACGACTATTCGGGTTTTCTAGACCTAAAACGAGTTGGCCTTTAATTTGTTGTATTGAATTGTTTAACTCTTTATCTGAAATACCGTGTTCTTTAATATCTTTAACAATTTTGATTATTGCTTCATGCATATTTCCGATTTGATGTGGCGATGTTGCCCCATAAATCGTAAGCAAGCCGTTATCTCGAAAAGCATTATGAAAGGAGAAAATGGAATACGTTAACCCTAACTCTTCACGAATCGTTTGGAATAATCGAGAGCTCATACTTCCCCCTAAAACATTATTAAACACTAAAAGGGGATACATATCTTCATGTCCAATTGGTAACCCTCGGTAGGCTAAAGTTAAATGAGCTTGCTGGGTTTCTTTTATCTTTTTAACTTCATCCTGGTTAAAGAAAGCAAACAGTTCATCTTCCGTAGAATGTTTACTTTTTAATTGTGAAAAAGTATTTTTAATATGTTCCATTAACCCTTCTTGAATATTTCCAGCAATAGATATAACAATCCTATCTGGTGTGTAAAATTGATCGATATATTTTAAAATATCGTCTCGTGTAATTTCTTTCAATGATCCCTCTGTTCCTAAAATCGGTGTTTTTAATGGGTGATTTTCAAAGGATGTTTGATGTAAATAATCAAAAATAATATCATCAGGAGTATCCTCTGTCATTAAAATTTCTTCTAAGACGACTTTTTTCTCTCGTTCAAGCTCAACCTCATCAAAGTTTGAATGAAAAAACATATCAGATAATATATCGAAAGCATAAATTGCATGTTGATCCATCACTCGAGCATAAATACATGTATATTCCTTTGACGTAAAAGCATTTGTCTCTCCACCGATCATATCGAAGGATTCGGCAATTTGTTTTGCAGTTTTTGTTTTCGTTCCTTTGAAGAACATATGCTCAATTAAGTGGGAGATCCCTTCTAATTTTTCATTTTCATTACGGGAACCAGATAAAATCCATATCCCCATTGATACGGAATTAACATGTTCAACATGCTCTTCTACAATTCTTACTCCGTTATTTAAAAAATGTTGCTTAACCATGACGATTTCTCCTCTTTCTATAGCCCTCAAATATGTCTCTATTTTTTATCATTAAAAAAAGCTGGTATAACCAGCTCATTCAAAACTATTTCGTCTCTTCTTGTTGCTGCTGTTCCCTTAAAGCTGCCTTTCTCGATAAGTTTACTCGACCTTGTTGATCGATTTCTTTCACTTTGACGAGCATTTCATCACCTATTTTTACGATGTCAGAAACATTTTTTACATGTTTTTCATCGAGTTCGCTTATATGGACTAAACCATCTTTACCACTAAACAATTCAACAAAGGCACCGAACTTTTCAATTCGCTTAACTTTACCTAAGTAAATTTGTCCGACTTCAACTTCCCGAACGAGGTCTTCGATAATTTTCTTCGCTTTGTCGATTTGTTCACGGTTAGGAGATGAAATATAAATTGTTCCATCTTGCTCAATATCGATTTTCACATCAGTTTCTTCAATAATTTTATTTATTTGCTTACCACTCGGTCCGATAACATCCCGGATTTTATCAGGATTAATCGAAAGCATTTCAATTTTTGGTGCGTATGGAGATAATTCTTCTTTTGGTTGATTAATCGTATTTAACATATGGTTTAAAATTTCCATCCGCCCAATTTTCGCTTGGGATAGGGCTTCTTCTAATATGTCTTTCGAAAGGCCATCAACTTTTATATCCATTTGTAAGGCGGTAATTCCTTTATTCGTTCCAGCTACTTTGAAATCCATATCTCCTAAAGCGTCTTCCATTCCTTGAATATCGGATAAAATCGTGTAGTTTTCGTTTTCTTTTACTAATCCCATTGCAATTCCAGCTACTGGTGCTTTAATCGGAACTCCTGCATCCATCATTGCCATCGTTCCAGCACAAATACTTGCTTGTGATGATGATCCATTTGATTCTAAAACTTCCGAAACAACGCGAATCGTATAAGGGAATTCTTTCTCATCAGGAATGATAGGCTCTAAAGCTTTTTCTCCTAAAGCTCCGTGACCAATTTCCCGACGTCCAGGACCTCTAATTGGACCAGTTTCACCGACGCTAAATTGAGGGAAGTTATAATGGTGCATGAACCGTTTTTCTTCCTCTAAATCTAAGCCGTCTAACACTTGGACATCACCTAAAGCACCTAATGTACAAACACTTAAAGCTTGGGTCTGTCCACGGGTAAATAAGGCTGAGCCATGCGTGCGAGGTAATACACTTACTCGTGAAGAGAGTGGTCTAATTTCGTCAATTTTTCTGCCATCAGGTCTTATTTTCTCTTCAGTAATAAGGCGTCTTACTTCATTTTTCACAATAGCATCGAGTACTGCCTTCACTTGTGAAATAACTTCACTTTCTGCTTCTTCTTCTTCAAAAACAGATAAAATTTCTTCTTTCACATCATCAATCGCTTGTTCCCGTGTTAATTTATCAACCGTTTGAATCGCACCTAATAGCTTGTCCTTCGCCATTTCCGTCACACGTTGTTCGATATCTACTGACGGAATAAATAGCGTAATATCCCTTTTTTCTTTACCAACTTCTTTAACAATCGTCTCTTGGAATTCAACGAGTCGTTTTATTTCTTCATGGGCAAACATAATTGCTTCTAACATGACATCTTCACTAACTTCACTAGCACTCGCTTCTACCATGTTAATAGCATCCTTCGTCCCTGCTACTGTTAAATGAAGATCACTTAAATGGGATTGTTCTACGGTTGGATTCATAACAAATTCGCCGTCAATTCTTCCAATATGAACTCCGGCAATCGGGCCATCAAACGGAATATCTGATATGCTTAATGCTAATGAAGAACCAATCATAGCGGCAATATCTGAAGGGCAATCTTGATCAACACTTAAAACGGTACTAATAACTTGTACTTCATTTCGAAATCCATCAGGAAATAATGGGCGAATCGGACGGTCAATTAAACGAGAATTTAAGACAGCCGTATCACTAGGCTTTCCTTCCCGCTTTATAAAACCTCCAGGAATTTTTCCGACCGCATATAATCTTTCCTCATAATTAATTGTAAGTGGGAAAAATGGTAGGTCTTTCGGTTCTTTTGAAGCAGTTGCGGCAACTAATACAGACGTATCACCATATCTGACCATCAACGCTCCATTTGCTTGTTTAGCCACTTCACCAATTTCAAAGGTTAATTTTCGTCCAGCTAAATCAATTGAATAAGATTTCATATTATTAGACATATATTACAAAACTCCTCTCGATATCAATCAAATCAAATAAAATCTATATTAAATATATCATATCATTGTTTTAAAAACGTAAAGAAAAAGCGGGTCATCCCCGCTTTTTCTTCTGCCTTATCTACGTAGTCCTAATTTGCCGATTAATTCACGATAACGTTGAACATCTTTATTACGTAAATACGTTAGTAAATTACGACGTTTACCAACCATTTTCATTAAGCCACGACGTGAATGGTGGTCTTTTTTGTGTGTACGTAAATGTTCGTTTAATGTTTGAATTTGCTCCGTTAGGATAGCGACTTGAACTTCAGGAGAACCCGTGTCATTGTCATGGGTTTTGAATTCATTAATAATTTCATTTTTACGATCTTGTGAAATAGCCATCCTTTTTCACCTCCATTTTTTATATCCCCTTAATCCGAGCATTCGTCGGTGAGTTCGAAACGCCAAGAAAAAGGTTATTAAATACAATATTACGATACATTTTTTTATGACAAAATGCAAGTTATTTATTAAGATTCATTAAAATATTTTCTCGAAATGGCTTCATCATCCTTCATCTGTTCAATCAATTGTTGAACAGAATCAAATTTTTCTTCTTCCCGTATGTATTGATGAAAATCAACTTTCATCATCTCACCATAAATGTTTTCATTAAAATCGAATAAATTCACTTCTAAGATTGGCTGCGCTAAATCATCAGAAAACGTAGGATTAAAGCCAAGATTGGCCACTCCTTCATACTGCTTACCATTAACCGTTGCCGTTACTATATAAACCCCCGTCTTCGGAATGACTTTACCAGCTGGAATGAGCAAATTGGCGGTTGGATAACCGATTTCTCTACCTCTTTGATGCCCTTTAATCACTTCATTTTCTACTTGATACGGCCTTCCTAACCATTTTTGACACGCTTTAATATTTCCGCTTCTAATCATTTCTCTAATTTTAGTCGAACTAATTTTTTCCTCGTCATAAGAAACTTGGTCGATAATTGTAAATGGTAATTGACCCTCTGAATAATTATCCATATTTTGAATTTTTCCTGCCCCTTTATGCCCGAAGGAATAATCAAAGCCAGCAACAACATGCTGAACATTTTGCTGTAAAAGAAAGAGATTAACAAACTGTTCAGGTTTTAGTTTTGAAAACGGTTCATTAAACGTCGAAACAATCACTTCATCGACTCCAAGTTGTTCAAAAAGAGTAATCTTTTCATCTAAAGTCGTAATTAAGTAATCGGTTAATTCCACGTTTTTTAAAACCGTAACTGGGTGGGGATCAAAAGTCATAACCGCACTTTTTAATTCTTTTTCCTGAGCTATTTCAATCGCTTTATTAATAACGTGCTGATGTCCGGTATGAACACCGTCAAAATAACCGAGGGCGATACTCTTGCCATCTTGTCGTTCAGAAATGTTTATATTCGGATATGTTAATCGTGTTACTTTCATACTTTTCACCCATTTCAATATCAATTAAATACCGTGAAAGGTTTCATTTTATTTTGCTTCGTTGGATGTTGTTCGTATAATGCGATTAATTGGCCATTTTTCGTATATATTTTAAAGAGCGATTTTCCCTTTAGGTTCAAAGGTATGTCAAGGACTTGTCCATGCTTGAACTGGTATGTCACCTCATCGTCAATGATTAACGAATCGATATTTCTTAACGCATCATCAATCGATAAGAGCACGTCGCTTTCTTGACCTGCTTCGACCTTTTCTCTAACTTCATCTAAAGTGACTGTCTCATCTTTGTTGAAATAACCTTGCTTCGTTCTTTCTAAATAAGACATATGTGCAGGATAGCCTAATTGTTCACCGATATCAACACATAATGTTCGAATGTAAGTCCCGCTCGAACAATTAATATTTATATGAAAGCGAACATCATCATCAGCGATTCGATTAAGCTCTGATGAAAGTCTTTTTATATGATTAATAGTGACTGTTCGCTCTGGTCTATTTACAGCAATTCCTTCGCGGGCATATTCATACAATCTTTTCCCGTCTACTCGTATTGCTGAATACATCGGAGGAACTTGGACAATTTCACCAATGAAAGATTGGATAACGGCATCGATTTCATTTAAAGTTAATTCATTTGAAACAGACTTTGACTTGACGATTTCACCAGTTTGGTCCTCAGTCGTCGTTGATTTTCCTAAAGATAATTCTGCCACATATTCCTTCGATTCCTCTTGAAAAATAGAAACTAATCGCGTGGCTTGATTGATACAAATGATAAGAACCCCTTCAACAGCAGGATCGAGTGTGCCAGTATGACCGACTTTTTTCGTTTTAAAAAGCTTTCTAATGATAGCGACACAATCGTGGCTCGTCATTCCTTTAGGCTTCCAAAGAGGGATAATGCCGTTCATGTTTAACCTTCCTTCGTCAGAAAATGCTAATGTAGTAAATTGTATAATTTCATTGACAATAGGAGCTCCAGAGATATACGATTGTCGTTTCATTAAAAAATCGTATATTTCTGGAGCAGTTTAAATCAATCATTGATTATTTAAAAATTGCTATTAATCTTCATTCAAATCTCGGATTAGCTTTTCTATTTTATTTCCGTATTCGATGGCTTCGTCTACTTCAAAAGAAATTTCAGGTGTTTTTCTCAATCGAATTCTTTTGCCAATTTCAGAGCGAATAAACCCTTTTGATTTAGCCAACCCAATCAATGTTTCCTGTTTTTCAGATTCGCTTCCATAAACAGAGATAAAAACTCTAGCTTGCTGCAAATCTCCTGTTACTTGCACATCTGTCACCGTTACAAAGCCGACTCGCGGATCTTTAACTTTACGAGATAAAATATCACCAAGCTCTTTTTTCATCTGTTCAGCAACTCGACTTGCACGAATATTGTTCATCATATCACCTCATAGAAAGGAGCATCATAGCCATTCATATTCGACAATCGTAACTTCTAATTCCGTTTGCCCTTCAATCGTATGAATCACTTGCTGCAATATTCTTTCTGCTTTTGTTTTAGATATCGAAACGACCGCTATACCGAAAGCGGTTCTTCGCCATAAATCATGGTAATCCAACTCTGCGATACTTACATTGTAACGGTGACGAATTAAGTGAAGTGCTTTTTTTATAATCGAGCGTTTATCCTTTAAGGAATGGATGTCATAAAGCATACATTCAACGTAAGCATAACCTATCATGTACGTTCTATTTCCTCCATGACGAACGCCTCGATAATGTCACCTACTTTTATATCGTTGAAGTTTGTAATCGTTATACCACATTCATAGCCTTGCGCGACTTCTCTAACATCATCTTTAAAACGTTTTAAAGAGTCTAATTCTCCTTCAAAGATGACGACCCCATCGCGGATCACTCGTACGCCAGAATTTCGTGTTATTTTACCATCCGTTACGTAAGAACCTGCAATCGTTCCTATTTTTGAAACTTTAAATATTTCTCTTACTTCGACTTGGCCGATGACCTTCTCTTCATATTCTGGATCTAGCATTCCTTTCATGGCTGCTTCCATTTCTTCAATCGCTTTATAAATAACGCGGTGAAGACGAATATCAATGTTTTCACTTTCAGCCATCCGCTTCGCATTGACGTCTGGACGAACATTAAACCCAATGACGATTGCATTAGATGCTGATGCTAAAATAATATCTGATTCAGTTATCGCGCCTACACCAGTATGAATAATTTTTATTTTTACGCCTTCTACTTCAATTTTTTCTAATGAAGCATGGAGCGCTTCAACTGAGCCTTGAACGTCGGCTTTTATAATGACGTTTATATCTTTAACGTCGCCTTCTTGAATTTGTTTAAATAAATCGTCTAAACTTAACTTGCCACTTTCCTCACGTTGAGAGGCGACATGTCGTTGTAATCGCATATCAGCAACACGTTTTGCTTCTTTTTCATCTTTAAATACGACAAATTGGTCTCCGGCTTTAGGAACTTCGTTAAATCCAATCACTTCAACAGGTGTTGATGGACCAGCCGTTTCTACACGTTTGCCTAAATCATCGGCCATTGCGCGCACTTTACCATAAGTATTTCCTATAACTAATGGATCACCTACTCTTAATGTTCCATTTTGTACGAGTAAAGTTGCGACACTTCCACGCCCTTTATCAAGCTCTGCTTCAATAACAGTTCCGTTAGCATGACGATTCGGGTTAGCCTTTAATTCTTCTACTTCTGCGACTAAATTAATCATTTCGAGTAAATCGTCAATTCCTTGATTCGTTAAAGCAGAAAGAGGAACAAAAATTGTATCCCCGCCCCAATCTTCAGGAACGAGCTCGTGCTCCATCAATTCTTGCATGACACGATTTGGATCTGCTGTTTCTTTGTCAATTTTGTTCACAGCAACGATAATTGGAACTTCAGCTGCTTTAGCATGATTGATTGCTTCAACGGTTTGTGGCATAACACCATCGTCTGCAGCAACGACTAATATAGCAATATCCGTTACTTGCGCTCCTCTTGAACGCATACTTGTAAACGCTTCGTGACCAGGTGTATCTAAAAAGGTAATTTTCTTATTGTCCATTTCTATTTGGTACGCACCGATATGCTGCGTAATTCCACCTGCTTCACCTTGGGAAACTTTCGAATCACGAATAGCATCTAGTAATGTCGTTTTACCGTGGTCGACGTGTCCCATAATCGTGACAACAGCTGGACGCTCTACTAAATTTTCATCTTCATCAGTTTCAATATAATGGCTTAAATCAGCTAAATCTACTGGGATGATCTCCTCAACCTCAACATTATATTCAGCACAAATGAGTTCAATGGAATCTTTATCTAACGACTCATTAATCGTCGCAACGACACCTAATAGCATCAGTTGTTTAATAATTGCTGATGGTTCTTTATTTAACTTTTGTGCTAGTTCACCGACTGTAAGTGTTCCTTCGAACGTTATTTTTTCTGGTGTTTTTGCAGTCTGTTGTTCTTTAACCGTTCGTTTATTAGACTTTTTACCTCTTTGCTTCGTAGTAGGCTTTGTCTGCTTTTTATTTTTAGACTGATTGTTTCTGTTTTGGTTTTGTTTACTCGTTTCTTGACGTTTAACTTGCTTTTTGTCAGTTTCCTTTTTATCTACTTGTTTGTTATCTACTTTTTGTTCTTTCTTTTGTGGTGTCTTTTTCTCTTGCCCGCGTTCCTTTTTAACCGTTTTCGTTTGGTTGCTTTCTAGTTGTTTAGTTTCCGTTTTTTTAGTTTCTTTTTGTTCGTTTTTATCTTTACCTTTAATTAAATTATCTAATTGACGAATAGCATTTTCAGTAATCGTTGACATATGGTTTGATACTTCAATATCAATTTCCTTTAAATATTGAATCACATCTTTACTTTTCAAATTATTTTCTTTAGCGTATTCATAAATGCGCATTTTCTTCATACATCCACCCCCGTGATTAATCTTTGATCAGTTGCCTTAACTTATTAGCGAATCCTTCATCGAGTACCGCTATAGCGACGCGATTTTTCTTTCCGATTGCTTGAGATAATTCATCGATTGTTCCAATGATTTTATACGGAATTTGATAACTATGACATTTATCTGTTAGTTTCTTTTTCGTATTGTTTGCCGCGTCCGTTGCTATTAAAATAAGTTTTGCTCTTTTTGACTGAATTTCTTTAATAATCGTATCTTCACCTAATGAAATTTTTTGAGCTTTATAGGCTAGACCAATCAAATTTAAATATCGATGTTGCATATTAATCGCCTACTTTTTCAATTAATTGTTCGTAGATTGATGCGTCAATCGCAACATTTAAATGTTTTTCTAATACTTTAGTTTTTTTAGCCTCTTCGATGACATTTTTATCCTTGGAAAGGTAAGCACCTCTGCCATTTTTCTTTCCTGTATCATCAACAAAGACTTCTCCTTCTTTATTACGAACAACGCGAATTAATGCTTTTTTCGGTAACATGTCATTCGTAACTACACATTTACGTAAAGGTTCTTTTTTCATCTTTTTCATAAAAATGTCCCCCTTACCTATTCAATTAATGGTTCTTCTGAATCAAGTAGACCTAACTCTTTTGCATCAGTCTCACTTTTAATATCAATTTTCCAGCCAGTTAATCGTGCTGCAAGTCTTGCGTTCTGTCCTTTTTTCCCGATAGCTAATGATAGCTGATGATCAGGTACAATGACCGTTGTTGCATTTTCCTCTTCATTGACAATCACATTAATCACTTGTGAAGGGCTTAGTGCATTTGAAATATATGTGACGGGATCTTCTGACCATTCTACGATATCAATTTTTTCCCCACGTAATTCATCAACAATCGTTTGAACTCGCTGTCCTCTTTGACCAACACAAGCTCCAACTGGATCGATTTCTGGATTATCGGAAGAGACACTAATTTTTGAACGATCTCCCGCTTCTCTTGCAACAGATTTTATTTCGACTAAACCGTCATAAATTTCAGGTACTTCCATTTCAAATAATCGTTTTAATAAACCAGGATGAGTGCGTGAAATAAATACTTGTGGTCCTTTATTCGTTTTTTCAACGCGTGTAACGAACACTTTAATTCGATCATGTACTTCATATGACTCATTAGGCATTAATTCATTTAAAGGTAGTTTCCCTTCAATTTTTCCTAAATGGACGTATAGAAACCGTGGATCTTTACGTTGCACCTTTCCCGTCATAATATCCTCGACTCGATCGATAAAATCGTTATAAATAACTCCCCGCTCTGCCTCCCTTACACGTTGGGTGACAACTTGTTTAGCCGCTTGGGCTGCAATTCTTCCAAAGTTACGGGGTGTAACTTCTTTTTCAACGATATCCCCAATGTCATAAGCAGGGTCTATTTCCTTCGCTTCGTTTAAATCGATTTCTGTATGTTCATCGGTTACTTCTTCAACGACTTCTAAACGAGAAAAGACTTTCATCCCTTCTGTTTCGTTTAAATCAATTCGAACGTTCGTTTTTGAATTAAAGTTTTTCTTATAGGCTGAAGTAATTGCTGCTTCTAATGCTTCAATTAAATATTCCTTATCGATGCCTTTTTCTTTTTCTAAATAATCAATCGCATCAAACAATTCAGAGCTCAACTGTAATAACCTCCTCTTAATTAAATTTTGACCGCTAAATTCGCTTTAGCAATCTTTTCATACGGAATAACAATCTCTTTTTTCTTTGTTTTTATTTGAACTGAAATAGTCACAAGATCTTCTTCAAAATTAATTAAATCACCGTAAAATTCCTTTTCACCTTCAATAGGTTCATACGTTTTAATGGCAATATATGAACCGATATATTTTTTAAAGTCCTCTTTATTTTTTAATTTTCTTTCGGCTCCTGGTGATGATACTTCAAGAAAATAAGCATCTTTAATCGGATCGACTTCATCGAGCTTCTCACTTAAACGTTCGCTCACCTTTCCACAATCCTCTATATCAACGCCACCTTCTTTATCGATAAATACACGTAAATATCGATTCGGGCCCTCTTTTGTAAATTCAACATCGACAAGTTCTAAATTCATTTGATCAACAATTGGCTTCACGAGCTCTTCCGTTGTTTCAATGATATTTCCACTCATTTAAATAACCTCCTTTGCAAAATACAATAAATTTCCCTGCTGAATTCAGCAGGGAATAGAAAACGAAAGAGTGGGGATTTCCCACTCTTTGATAGTCCTTTACCGTATCTTTTGCATTACCAATTGAAAATATACCATACTAACCATAAAAATGCAACCATTACTACTTAAAATAGTGAAAGTTGATTTTCTTCTGGTAGTCCTTCTAAACATCCGTGAACATCTAAATATTCAAGAACTGTTTTTGAAATTTTGCTCCGTTCACGTAAATCTTGTTTAGATAAAAACTCGCCTTCTTCTCTTGCTCTTACGATATTAAGAGCCGCATTTGTTCCGAGACCATCAACAGCATTAAACGGCGGAATTAAACTATTACCTTCAACGATGAAGTTTTTAGCATCTGAGCGATATAAATCAACCTTCTGAAAATGAAAACCGCGTTCATTCATTTCTAATGCGACTTCTAAAACAGTTAGCACGTTTTTTTCCTTCGGTGAAGCGTCATTTCCTTTATGAATAATTTCCTCAATTCGCTCTCTGATAGCTTCAGATCCTTTAATCATCGTGTCTAACTCGAAGTCACCTGCTCGAATTGAAAAATAAGACGCGTAAAATTCAATCGGGTGATACACTTTGAAATAGGCAATTCTAACAGCCATCAGGACATAGGCTGCCGCATGGGCTTTCGGGAACATATATTTTATTTTTTGACATGAATCAATATACCAATCCGGTACATTATGCTTTCTCATCTCTTCTATCCATTCTTCTTTAAGCCCTTTACCTTTACGAACACTTTCCATAATCGTAAAGGCTAATGATGCTTCAAGCCCTTGATGCATTAAGTAAACCATAATATCATCACGGCAACCGATTACTTCACTAATTTCACAAATTCCTTTATTTATAAGTTCTTGTGCGTTACCGAGCCAAACGTCGGTTCCATGGGACAAACCTGAAATGATAACTAATTCAGCAAAGGTTTTCGGCTTTGTTTCTTCTAACATTTGTCGAACAAAACGTGTCCCGAATTCTGGAACACCTAACGTCCCAGTTTTACATAATATTTGATCTGAAGTGACCCCAAGAGGCTGAGGGCTACTAAAAATTTTCATGACTTCAGGATCATTAGTTGGTACTTCTTTCGGGTTAATTCCCGTTAAATCTTGTAGCATACGGATGACGGTCGGATCATCATGGCCGAGAATATCTAATTTAAGCAAATTTTCATCGATTGAATGGAAATCAAAATGCGTCGTTTTCCATTCCGAATTTCGGTCATCAGCGGGATATTGAATCGGCGTAAAATCATAAATCTCTTTATCATCGGGAACGACAATAATTCCACCTGGGTGCTGTCCAGTCGTTCGCTTCACTCCCGTACATCCTTTGACGAGGCGATTTATCTCTGCTTGTCTATAATTCATTTGATGATCTTGTGCATAGCCTTTAACATATCCAAAGGCGGTTTTTTCTGCTATCGTTCCAATCGTTCCTGCGCGGTAAACGTTATCCTCTCCGAAAAGCACTTTCGTAAATTGGTGAGCTTTCGGTTGATAATCTCCCGAGAAGTTTAAATCGATATCAGGAACTTTATCTCCTTTAAAGCCTAAAAATGTTTCAAACGGAATGTCTTGTCCATCATGAATCATCGTATGGTTACATTCTGGACAATCCTTATCTGGTAAATCATACCCCGAGCCAACCGATCCATCTTCAAAAAAGTGATTGTATTGACAATTTGGGCAAATATAATGCGGTGGAAGTGGGTTCACTTCAGTTATTTCTAACATCGTTGCGACGAGCGAAGAACCGACTGATCCCCTTGAACCGACAAGATAGCCATCATCTAATGATTTTTTAACGATTTTTCGTGAAATAAGATAGATGACTGAAAAGCGGTTTTCTATAATACTCGTTAATTCTTTCTCTAAGCGATTGACAACAATATCTGGTAAATTTTCACCGTAAATACTTTTTGCCCTATCGTAGCAAAGCTTCCGAATTTCCTCATCGGCGCCTTCGATATTAGGTGTAAATAATCCATCTTTAATCGGTTTAATATCATTAAGCTCTTCAGCGATCAAATTCGAGTTCGTAATGACCACTTCCTTCGCCTTCTCCTCACCGAGAAAACTAAAATCATCTAACATTTCAACCGTCGTTTTAAAATGAACGTCAGGTTGTGTTTGGCGATTTAACGGATTTCCGCTTTGTGATGCGATTAAGATTTTTCGGTAAACTTTTTCATGGGGCTCAACGTAGTGAACATTTCCAGTTGCAACAACTTTTTTACCTAGTTTTTCTCCAATCTTAACGAGCTGCTTAATCAAATTTTTAATATGCTCAATCGATTGAACTTGTTCTCTTTCAACGAGATGATAATAATTCATCGGTGGTTGAATCTCAATGTAATCATAAAATTCCGCAACTTGTTCGGCTTCTTCAACAGATTTAAGAGCAATTGTGTCAAAAAGCTCCCCTTGATCGCATCCTGATCCTATGATAATACCTTCTCTTAACTGAATGAGCTTAGAGCGGGGAATTCTTGGAACACGATAAAAATAATCAATATGGGCTAATGAGACGAGTTTAAATAAGTTTTTTAACCCTTCTTCATTTTTAGCTAACAAAGTTGCATGAAACGGTCTTCCACGTTTATAAGCATCTCCTTCACCGACATGACGGTTTAATTCGTGATGCACATACATTTCTTTTTCTAAAACAGATTTAATCAAATTCCACAATAAATAACCCGTTGCTTCAGCATCATAAATTGCACGGTGATGTTGCGTTAATTCAATGTTTAAATGTTTACATAATGTGTTTAAACGGTGATTTTTCAACTCAGGATATAAAAACCGTGCTAATTCGAGTGTATCGATAATTGGATTTTTCACTTTTTCAATATTCATGCGTTGTAATTGGGCGTTAATAAAACCAATATCAAAACTCGCATTATGGGCAACGAGAATTGAATCACCCATCCAATTGTAAAACTTCTGCATCACGTCGTCTATTTCTGGCGCATCGATTAACATATCATCTGTAATGTTTGTTAATTCAATAATTGTATTGCTCAATTTTTGATGCGGATTAGCAAAGCTTTCAAATCGGTCAACAATTTCCCCTTTATGAATTTTCACACCTGCGAGCTCAATAATTTTATCATACGTTGCTGATAAACCCGTCGTTTCCACGTCAAAAACGACATAGGTCGCATCTTCTAGCGGTACGTTACTTTCGTTATAAGCGATTGGGATTCCGTCATCGACGATATTTGCTTCAAACCCGTAAAGGACCTTCACACCGTGTTTAAGTCCAGCGTAATATGCTTCAGGAAAAGCTTGGACGACAGAATGATCTGTAATCGCGATTGCTTTATGTCCCCAGTCGCTCGCTTGTTTAATAAGACGTTCAGCAGAAACTGTTGCATCTAGTAAACTCATCGTCGTATGGGCGTGAAGCTCAACCCGCTTCTCTTCTCCGTCATAGTTGTCTGTTCTTAATTTCGGTTTAATTTCAACTAAGTCATTTCCCATCATGACGAGTTCATTCGAATACGTATCTGTTTGAATACTCCCTCTTGCTTTAATCCACATACCTTCTTTAATATCTTTAAATATTTCCTTCTGTTCCTCGCCTTTAGAAAACATTTTGATTTGTAACGAATCTGTATAATCCGTCACACTAACTAAAAGGAGATCTCGTCCAGAACGTAATTTTCTTATATCAACATCAAAAACATATCCTTGGATTGTCATTTTCCGCTCTTCATCTAAAATATGATGGATTTCAATCGGCTCATCATCAATGTCGTAACCAATTTTCACTGGGAGGTTCGCCGGTTTATTTTGTTTTTCACGTTCTTCTTTTTCAATAATCGCCTGCTCAATATAATGGTTATCTTCTTCCCGTTTCTGTTGCTCAAATCGTTTAATTTCTTCTTCATCGTGGGAAATCGTAATCGTTAACGAATAATGGCCAAGTCCTCGATCATGACAAAACTGCTGAAATTGTGGTTCAACCTTTCGTTGGATCATATTTTTTTCCGTATCATTTCTTGCAATGACAGTGATTGATCTATTTTCTACTATTATTTGTTGATTGCAAAGAAATTGATGGTAAGCAGGGAGTAAATGATCCATCGAATGAATAAATTCGTTCCAATATTTTTGTAAATCTTCTGTTGTTGCTTCAGGCTCATCCGTCGTTATCATTAGTTCCACTTGAGCAATATGGTGAAAGGCGTCTTTTAATTTTGCATTGAACAATTGATAAACTTCAAATGAGAAAGGCTTAATATTATGTATGTGAAACTGCCATATTTTTTTATCTCTTAATACAGTTAGCTTTTTTAATAGAGTCGATTGAAATTCCGCTTGGACAATCTCTTCAGGCATTCCAATTTGTTGCAATAACACATTCAACCGTTCTTTTTCTGATAAATGCATATTTATTGCCTCCCCCTTTAGTGAATCAACCCTTGCCAAAATGGAACGACAAGGGTTGAGGATCAATTTTATTCAGATAAATCATTTAAGTAATCGATGAGTCGAGAAATTTCTATATCTTCTTGTTCTCCAGTTTGTCGATGTTTAAATTCAACATAACCTTCACTCGCCCGTTTTCCGACCGTTATTCGATAAGGAATACCGATTAAATCACTATCATTAAACTTAACGCCTGCCCGTTCGTCACGATCATCGTATAGTACATCGAAGCGATTTTTATTTAACTCATTGTATATGTCTTCGGAAATTTTTACTTGTTCTTCGTTTTTTACGTTAACATTGACTAAATGAATATCAAACGGTGCGAGATCTTTTGGCCAAGTCATCCCTTTTTCATCGTGATATTGCTCTACGATTGCAGCGACAGTTCGTGATACACCAATACCATAACATCCCATAATGAATGGTTCAGCTTGTCCATTTCGATTTAAAAATGTTGCCTCTAAATTTTCGGCATACAATGTACCGAGTTTAAAGACGTGACCAACCTCAATTCCTTTAGCAAATTTAATTGTGCCTTTACCATCTGGAGAAACATCCCCTTCTTGAACGAACCGCAAATCGGCATAACGGCTCACTTTAAAATCACGATCTGGGTTTACATTTTTAAAATGATAGCCGTCTTCGTTTGCTCCACATGTGGCGTTCACTAAATATTCAACCGCATGATCAGCGATGACTTCAACCGTGTCTGGAACATTGATTGGCCCTAATGAACCGAAGCCTGCCCCAATCATTTGCTTCGTCTCTTCTTCGGTTGCTAATTCGACGATGTCCGCATTGTATAAGTTTTTCAACTTAATATCATTTACTTCATGGTCGCCTCGAGTAACGACCATCACAAATTGCTCGTCTACCTTGAACATGATCGCCTTCATACCATCGGCTAATTCGTGATTTAAAAAGTCAGCCACTTCTTGCATCGTCTTAACGTTTGGCGTTTCGACTTTCTCTAATGGTTGTAATGGCTCGTCCTTCTTCTCATATTGAGTAACGACTGGTGCCATTTCAATATTTGCCGCATAGTCTGATTCCGATGAGTAGGCAATTGTATCCTCACCGACATCCGATAAAACCATAAATTCATGAGTATCCGTTCCACCCATATTACCAGAGTCGGCAATAACAGCTCGGAAATTTAGCCCACAACGCTCAAAAATTCGACGATAGGCATTGTAAATATCGTTATACGTTTCATCTAATGATTCAAAGCTTTCATGAAACGAATAAGCGTCCTTCATTAAAAATTCTCTACCTCGTAATAAGCCGAAACGAGGTCTTTTTTCATCTCTAAATTTCGATTGGATTTGATAAAGTGTTATCGGTAATTTTTTATACGAGTTAACATCATGTCCGACTAATGTCGTCACAACTTCCTCATGAGTCGCACCAAGGGCAAAATCCCGATCATGTCGGTCTTTTAACCGTATTAATTCCTCACCCATCTTATCCCAGCGTTTCGTTTTTTGCCAAATCTCAGCTGGTTGTAATGCTGGCATGAGTACTTCTTGTCCCCCTGCCGCATTCATTTCTTCACGGATAATACGTTCAACTTTACGCAACACTTTAATGCCTAACGGTAAAAAGTTGTAAATACCAGAAGCGAGCTGTCTTATAAATCCAGCGCGTAATAACAATTGATGACTTTGAATATCCGCTTCCGTAGGGACTTCTCTTAATGTTGGCATTAACATTTGACTTTGTCTCATTTTAAATCACTCCAAGAATTACATAAATAGTCGTTCAATATCATTCCAAGTAACTAGAATCATTAATAGCATGAGTAAGGCAAATCCAATAAAGTGTACGAAGCCTTCTTTTTGTGGGTCGATTGGCCTACCCCTCACTGCTTCGATTCCTAAAAAGAGTAATCGACCGCCGTCTAATGCGGGTAATGGTAATAAGTTAATAATACCTAAGTTAATACTTAGCATCGCCGTCCACGTTAAAAAGTTTAAAAAACCAGTTTGGACGACTTCATCGGTTGCATTATAGATGCCGACGGGTCCTGCTAGAGCATCTAAAGACAATTGCCCTGTAACTAATTGACCGACGGCTTCTAATATTAATACGGTTAAATCATACGTCTGGGTAAAGCCAAACAAAATGACATTCCCAGGTGATTCATCGAAGGCTTGCATAACCCCGATTCTGCCTATCGTTTCCCCACTTCCACTATCGTTATAAGCTTCTGGAACGAGTTCTGTTTCAATTATTTCACCATTTCGATCTATCGTCAACGTGATTTCTTCTTCAGGTTTTCCTTGAATATATAAAACTAAATCTATCCATTCATCGATTGATTGACCATCTACTTGTAAGACATGGTCCCCTTCTAATAATCCGACTTGATCAGCGGGGGATCCTTCTTGTATACCGCCGAATTCAGGCTCTGTCACTGGAACACCGCGATAAAATCCTAGGGCGATAAATATAAATATCGCTAATAAGAAGTTCATCATCGGACCTGCAAATACTTGAATAAACCGTTGTCCAACAGTTTTAGAAGTGAATTGGCGATCATAAGGTGCGATTAACGTCTCTTTATCATCCATGACGAACAATGCTTTTCGATCAACATCATACGTGAACTGTTCACCTGTTTCTAAGTCTGCGCATTGAATGAAAAGGTCATGATCTAAATCGATTTTTTCGACTTCTACAATTTTTGCATTTGGATATTTTGATTTATTATTAACGATTATTTTATTAACCCGATTCGATAAGTCAAATTCCAAACCGACATGATAGCCTGGCTTTAACTCTATAATTTCAGGGTCATCTCCAGCGACTCTGACATACCCCCCAATCGGTAATAATCGAATCGTATATAGCGTTTCATTTCTATGAAAGGAAAATATTTTCGGGCCAAAACCGATTGCAAACTCCCGAGCAAGCATACCCGTTCGTTTGGCGAAAATTAAATGCCCTAATTCATGGACGAACACTAGTAGTCCAAACATAAAAATAAATGCGATAATCGTATTTAGACTCAATGAAAGCACCTACCTTTAAGTTGCGTTTTTAAAAACGTCAACCCTAACTTGTCTATCAATTTCAACAATCGTTTCTAAATCTGGGGTGTTTATAACTTGATGACTTTCCAATTGCTCAGCAATAATCCGTTCAATTTGTAAGAAATTAATTTTCTCCTTCAAAAACAATTCAACAGCTACTTCATTCGCTGCATTTAACACTGTCGGCATCGATCCACCCGTTTTACCAGCTTCATAGGCCATTTTTAAGCTCGGAAAACGTTCAAAGCTCATCTTCTCAAAATGCAATTTTCCTAATGAGGCGAAATCCAAGCTGTCACTTAATTGAAATGGAATACGTTCTGGATAAGCGATGGCGTATTGGATTGGAATTCGCATGTCCGGCGTGCCTAATTGAGCTAAAACGGACCTGTCCACAAATTCTACCATCGAATGAATAACCGATTCGCGGTGTAAAATAACTTCAATTTGTTCATAAGGAATTGAAAATAACCAATGAGCTTCAATCACTTCAAGCCCTTTATTCATCATCGTCGCAGAATCTATCGTAATTTTTGCCCCCATATCCCAATTCGGATGTTTTAGCGCATCTTTACGAGTGACTTGTGAAAGCTCTTCTCGTGATAAGTCACGAAAGCTTCCACCAGACGCTGTTAAAATTATACGCTTCACATCATTCATATTAGAACTAGCTAAGCATTGATGAATGGCTGCATGTTCACTGTCGACGGGTAATAAATCAACTTCATATTTTTTCACTTCATCCATGACGATATGTCCTGCTGTAACTAACGTTTCCTTATTGGCAAAGGCGATTTTTTTCTTCGCCCGGATTGCATCTAATGTTGGTTGCAATCCGACACTCCCTAATAAGGCGTTAACGACAATCTGAACTTCTGGATGGGTTGCAATTTCACTAATCGCCTCTAATCCATAGGAGCATGTTGCATTATAAGTTAAATGATTTTTCACTTTATCACAAGTGTCTTTATCCTTTGTAACGATATACTTCGGTTTTAATTCTTCAATAACAGTTAAGGCAACATCAACGTTTGTCCCAAAAGAAAAAGCAAATAACTCAAACTGCTCTTTATTTTCCTTTATAACATCAACGGTCTGAATACCAATGGAACCTGTTCCGCCTAATAACGCAATTTTCTTCATATATAACCCTCATTTATCGTTAAATAAATTGTATGATATGTAAAAATGGTACCATAAATATTAAACTGTCAAATCGGTCTAAAACACCACCATGACCAGGTAATAAGTTCCCAGAATCTTTCACATTATATTTTCGTTTTATTGCAGATTCAACTAAATCACCTATTTGAGCTAAGATTGAAGCAAAAATGGTGACGATAATAACGACAAGAAGCGATTCATGAATAGGATAAATAAATTGAAAAATCGTTGTCGCCACACAAGCCACTACAATTCCACCTACGAAGCCTTCAATCGTTTTATTCGGACTAATGGCAGGCCATAATTTATTTTTCCCTAATGAGCGACCGATAAAATACGCCCCTGAATCGGTAATCCATATAATAGTTAGTACGAATAATACATATTCTAACCCGACTAATCTTGTCTCAACAAAATAACTAAATCCGACACCGACATATAGTAAAGCTAATAAAATAAATGCGGCATCATCAAAACTAAATGTATTCTTTTTCCATACAGAATACATAAGTAATATTAAAACGCCTAAATAAATACTTTCGTTAAAATTTTCATGTAAAAACGGCACAAGATCGCCTAATTGACTTCTAAACATGACGATTAATAAAATTAGTGTCCCTAAAATCACTGGAAATGACGTGATTTTAAAGCTTTTCATTTTTGCGATCTCAAAAAAAGCTAACATAGCAACGATGCTCATAAAAATAATGAACGGGTAATCCCCGATATAAATAATAGGTAAAAATATGAGTAGTCCGATTATTGCAGTTATGATTCTCGTTATCATCGTATACACACCTTACAGTCCACCGAATCGTCTCTTTCGATGTTGATATTCCTCTATCGCTTCATCTAACGCTTCTTCATTAAAATCTGGCCAATATTTTTTCGTGAAATAAAGCTCCGAATAAGCAATTTGCCATAATAAATAATTACTAATCCGCTGTTCACCACTCGTACGGATGACTAAATCTGGATCCTTTAAATCTTTCGTATATAAATAATTTGAAAAAACGTCTTCATCGATATGATCAATATTAATGTTATCGTTTGTGACATCATGGCAAATTTGTTTAATCGCATCAATGATTTCAACACGACTTCCGTAATTTAATGCGAAATTTAAAACGAGGCCTGTATTATTTTTCGTTTTATCAATCGAATATTGGACAGCCTCTTTCGTAAAGTAAGGTAAAGATTCATAATCACCAATCATTGTTACCCTAACATTAGCTTCGATTAAATCTGGCAAATATGTATCTAAAAACTGAGATGGCAATTTCATAATAAATTCAACTTCACTCGCTGGCCTCTTCCAGTTTTCAGTTGAAAAAGCAAAAAGTGTGAGAGCTTTCACATCTAACTCAACAGCTCTTTCAACGACTTTTTTAATCGCTTTCATTCCTTCTTTATGTCCGACAAAACGAGGTAGTCCCCGTTCCTTTGCCCATCTTCCATTACCGTCCATTATGATGGCGATATGTTCAGGAATTTTACTTTTATCGATATTTTTCTGTTTTTGTGATGAAGAATGAAAAGCCATATTAATCCCTCTCAATAGTTACTTAGAAAAATTTAGCTTTCGCTCGAGTATGGCGAAAGCTATTTTATAAAATTTAAAAAGCTATTTTCTATCCCCTTAATATCTGTTAAACTTCTAAAATTTCCTCTTCTTTAGCTTCTAACATTTGATCGATTTCGTCAATATGGTTATCTGTTATTTTTTGGACATCGTCTTGATAAGTTCGAGATTCATCCTCGGTTAAATCGCCATTTTTCTCCATTTTCTTAAATTCATCATTCGCATCACGGCGAATATTACGAACTTGGATACGGCTTTCTTCGGCATATTTTCTAACTACTTTAACGAGTTCTTTCCGACGTTCTTCTGTTAAAATAGGAATATTAATACGAATGACTTTTCCGTCATTGTTTGGTGTTAAGCCTAAATCAGCTTTTAAAATAGCCTTTTCAATATTTTCCATCGCTGACTGATCATAAGGAGAAATAACGATTAAGCGTGGTTCAGGTGCTGATACCGTCGCTAGCTGATTAAGTGGTGTGTTAGCTCCGTAATATTCAACAAATACACTGTCTAAAATTGAAGGGTTCGCTCTTCCTGCTCTAACAGTAGCTAATTGTCTACTAAGAGCTTGAGTCGCTTTTTTCATTCGATCTTTACAATCTTTAATAATCGCATCTCCCATTTTTACTTCCTCCTAATTATCGTACCTATTTTTTCACCTGTTACTACACGTTTAATATTACCACGTTCCATGATTGAAAACACGATTAATGATATATTATTATCCATGCAAAGGGATGAAGCGGTTGAATCCATAACACCTAGCCCTTTATTTAACAAGTCTAAATAAGAAAGTTCAGTATATTTTTTAGCGTTTTCATTATACTTAGGGTCATCATTGTAAACGCCGTCTACGTTGTTTTTAGCCATTAAAATAACGTCTGCTTCCATCTCGGCTGCTCGTAACGCTGCAGTCGTATCTGTTGAAAAATACGGATTCCCTGTACCACCTGCAAAAATAACGACTCGTCCTTTTTCTAAGTGACGCATCGCTTTTCTACGAATATAAGGCTCTGCCACTTGTCTCATTTCGATTGAAGTTTGAACGCGTGTCGGTATGCCTAAATTTTCAAGGCCGTCTTGCAAAGCTAATGAATTCATGACTGTTGCGAGCATTCCCATGTAATCCGCATTCGCCCGATCCATTCCAACCTCGCTTCCTATTTTACCACGCCAAAGGTTTCCCCCGCCAACAACAATGGCAATTTCTATGCCGAGTTCATGGACTTCTTTAATTTCAGTTGCAATTGATTTTATAAATTCAGGGTCAATACCGAAACCTTTTGTACCACTTAATGCTTCTCCACTCAATTTTAGAACAATACGATCAAATTTGGCTGTCGACATAGTAACCTCCGTTATGTTCATTATTTTTGTTAATCGCCCTTTAATTTTTGAAAAATAGAGGTTGGGACAAATGGATTTCCAATAAAACACGAACGTGATTAGAGAGTACATTCACTCTGGAAATATTACCCACAAGGCATAATCTTGCTTAGCAGATTGAAATCTACGTTTATTTCCAGAGTTTAGTTATCTCTATGTCCGGTTTATCGTCTAATTTTGTCCCAGCCTCTACCTATATTAAAGTAATTATTTTTTAATTTGACTCATAACTTCCTCAGCGAAATTTTCTTCTCTCTTTTCGAGCCCTTCGCCGACTTCATAACGAACAAACGTTTTAACTGTAGCTCCTTTTGATTCAACAAATTTTTTCACTGTTAAATCAGGATCTTTAACGAAGGATTGTTCAACTAAACAAATTTCTTCAAAAAACTTTCTTAATCGGCCTTCAACCATTTTTTCTACAATATTTTCTGGTTTACCTTCGTTTAAGGCTTGTTGTTTAAGAACTTCTCTTTCTCTTTCAATTTCTTCTTCAGCTACTGAATCTCTATCAAGGTAACGAGGGTTAACCGCTGCAACATGCATTGCTACATCTTTTGCGACGGATGCATCAGTTGTTCCTTCAAGTACCGTTAAGACACCGATTTTCCCACCCATATGGATGTATTCTCCAAATGCGGATTGATCGTCCTTTTCATAAATCGTAAAACGACGGAGAGATAATTTTTCACCAATTTTTGCAATTGCTGCATTGATGTACTGTTCTAATGTATCTCCATCACCGTGAAGCTTTTGACCCATCGCTTCTTCTAAGTTAGCTGGTTTTTGTGATAGTAAATGCTTTGCAATTTCTTCTAAAAGCGTTTTGAATTCTTCGTTTTTAGCTACGAAATCTGTTTCACTATTGACTTCTAAAATGACAGCTGTATTTCCTTCAGAGGCAATAAATGCAGAACCTTCTGCTGCAATACGATCAGCTTTTTTCGCTGCACTCGCCATTCCTTTTTCTCTTAAATAATCAATTGCTTTTTCAATATCACCGTCAGTTTCTTGTAATGCTTTTTTACAGTCCATCATACCTGCGCCTGTTTTTTCACGTAATTCTTTTACGAGCTTTGCTGTAATTGCCATTTAGAATCCTCCTTATCTATAGTCAATCATTAATTCTTTTCAAAAAAAGGTGATAAAAGGTATCTCCTCTTATCACCTCGACCTTTTACTCTTCTACTTTTTCATTTTGAGCGACGTCAGTTTCTTCTGTTTCTTCTATTACATCTTCTTCAACTTGTTCAGTTTCAGCAACTTCTTCAGTTTGTGAAACGTCTACAGTTGTTTCCCCTTGCTTAACTTCTAATATAGCATCTGCCATTTTAGCTGTAATTAATTTTACAGCACGAATTGCATCATCATTTGCTGGAATAACATAATCTACTTCGTCTGGGTCACAGTTCGTATCAACCATTGCTACAATAGGTATGTTTAGCTTATGGGCTTCAGCAATTGCGATACGTTCTTTTCTCGGATCGACGACGAATAAAGCATCAGGGATTCGATCCATATCTTTAATACCACCTAAGAACTTTTCTAAACGCTCTTTTTCTTTAATAATTATTCCAACTTCTTTTTTAGGTAATACTTCAAAAGTACCGTCTTCTTCCATCTTTTCGATTTCTTTAAGACGATTGATTCTTTTTTGAATCGTTTCGAAGTTCGTTAATGTTCCACCTAACCAACGTTGGTTCACATAGAACATACCAGAACGAATCGCTTCATCTTTAACAGTATCTTGAGCTTGCTTTTTCGTTCCTACGAATAGGATCGTTCCTCCATCTTGAGCAACATCTCTAACGAAGTTGTACGCTTCATCAATCTTCTTTACTGTTTTCTGAAGATCGATAATGTAAATACCGTTTCTTTCCGTGAAAATGTATTTTTTCATTTTCGGGTTCCAACGGCGTGTTTGATGTCCGAAATGAACACCAGCTTCAAGCAATTGTTTCATTGAAATGACTGACATAATTTTTTCCTCCTCGGTTTTATTCCTCCGCTCATATCATGAATAAATGAAGACTTATAAATATGAAATTGATAAGCACCCTTCATTCATTTCAATAAGCGTGTGTATTTAACACCAAAAGTTAATATATCATAACATGAAAGAGCTATCAAGTATTAATTCTTTCATTTAATGAATTGAATTTAACAATAAGTTCAACTTCAGTATTTCCCCGATTAAATTTTTTAGCTATTTCTTCAATCGAAGCACCTGACGAATACAAGTGCATAATTTGTGATTCTATTGAAGGTGTATCTATTTTATCTTTAACTTGTACTTTTTCAAGGGAATTATTTTCAACTGGCTTTTCAGCTTTTCTCAGCAAAGCTTGACGTTCATATTGAAAGGATTCTTCATCAGTCTTTATTTCATCACTCTGAACGTTCACATGCTCCCTAACTTTAGCCTGTTTTTCTTTGTAAGTAGCTCGGTCAGTATCATCTGCTTCATCTTGATGTAAATGGTCTAGGTGAGTTAATAAGCCTAAAAATTTTTTATTTTCATCTTTAAGCTCTAATAAATAGGAATTAAATAAGTCCTCAACTTCGCTTATTCTTTTTTCGAATTGACTTTCAGCTTCGGTTGCGCTCTTTAATTTTTGATAGAGTAGAAAAATAACGATAAATGAAATACCGTGAAAAATAAAGCTGATTAACAACAATGTCATTTCCATAGTAAAACCCTCAGTTCTTAGCCAGAGTAGTCGATGAATTTTCCTAAAAACGGATGCTTTACTGACTCTTTTTGCTCGTCATGTTTTTCGTATTGCTTTGATTCTTGACGATCATCGTTCGCAGTATTACCCTCTTCTTGATCCGTCAATTTTACATCATCTTTTTCGTTCATCTTTTTGACAGAAGTGCGGTTCAACAGTTGTTCCCGCAATTGAGCTTGCTGTAATTGATCTTGAACGAGTTGACCTCTTTGCTGCATTTGTTCCTGAAGCTGGCCAACATCATGAGTTCTTGGAAGCGCCACTTGTAATTCAACTGCTTTCCAACTCATAAGCCATCTTCCTTTCACTTATAACGTTGAAATATTAAAGTCATTTCCTTGAAATACGACCGAAACATATTTATATTCCGATTGAAAGCGGTAAGAATATTTACCACAAATAATTGTAACGTTTGGGTAAACGATTCCTAGAGCTTTTAACATAATTTGATCGACCTCTTTAACGTCATCGTTTTTATCTATGAGCTGTTCCTTTCGATCCTCTAACTCGTTTAATTGATAGACTAGCTTTTTCATCGATTGTTGTTGTCTTTGCAGCATCGTTTCTTCATTCGGCTTAAGCGGTCTTAAGCTTTTAATTTTCTTTAAATTTTCGCCGATGATTTCAAGTTTTTTAATTTGATCGAGCAACTCGTCCATCTCTTTATTAATTCGTGTTTTCTCCTCTAAAACCTTCTTATTTTCCCCTAAATATATTAAAGTTTGTGTGCTTAATCGATTCCCAATATCGTGACCAATAATTTGCCTTCCAGCAGAAATGGAACCACCAATAATATGTCCTGTTTTGCAATAGACCACTTCACGAGCAATAATTTGACTATGCAATGCCGACTTGTCTATCAGTATATCCCGACCAGCTTCTAATATGCCTTGATTAACATTGCCAACATGTATATCTAATCCTGCTGTTATTTTACCTTTTCCGAGTCCAGAAATTCCTTCATTAACAAAAACAGATCCACCCGCCTCAATATGTGCCGCTTCTACTAAACCAAAAACTTGTATATCTCCTCTAGCTTTTAATGAAAACCCGTTCGGTACATCTCCTCTTATGACGATTGAACCATTAAAATCTATATTTCCTATCGATAAATCGAGATCTTGATTCACTTCAAAAATTGGTAAAACATTCACTTTATTATCAACAGCGGACACTTGGCCACTGTTAGTTGCATAAATCGTCATCTCTTCTTCGACTAATTTTGTGTTTTTACCAGGGATTAGCCGAGCGACTTTTCCTTTTTTAGCAGGTATGATTTTCCCGAACACGTCTTTACCACTTGTACCGTTCGTCGGTGGAATGATTGTTGCTAATTTATCTCCTACCTCCGCTTTCGGGATTTGCATGACCTCTTTAAAATCGACTTTTCCTTTTTGCTCAATCGATAACGTCATCGTCGCTTCAACATAATAGTTTACATACCCGTCTTCACCATTTACTGGTGGCGTCCCTGTCGCAATTTCAATCGGTTCAAAATTCATTCCGATAGATTGTATAACTTGATCGAAATTTTCTTCTTTAATGCCATAAGTAATTTTATATTTTTGAATTAATTCATTGATGTGAGATGCAGTAATTGATTGCTTGATTTCCTCGAGTGAATATTCAGATAATAATTTATTGAAACGATTTTCATTTAGTTCAATATAAGCTTTTAATTTATTTCTTTCCACTGAAATGGTGAAAATATCAATATATTGCATCCCAATCACCTCAAAGCATATTCATATTTCGTAAAACGGTTAACCTTCTTCATTTGAAGCTAAAAGTTTTCTAAGCTTAACAATCGATTGACTATGTATTTGTGATATTCGAGAAGTCGTTAATTCTAGGACGTCACCAATCTCGGTTAAAGATAATCCTTCTTTATAAAATAAACTAATGACGAGCTGTTCTTTTTCGTTTAGTGTATTTATAAGCTGAGCTAGTTCTTCTACCTTCTCTTTTTGTTCATATTGTTGTTCAGGATTCAGTTCAATATGGTCTGGAATTGTGTTACGTAAACTTTCCCGCTGTTCGTTTCCTACATCCGACGTTTTAGATTCTATTGATAATAAATTAGCAAACAAACTATCTTTTATAATTTCAGCAACCTCTTGCTCATCAATGTTCACTTCTTTAGCGATTTCTTTAACACTCGGTTCTCTTTTATACCGTTGCTCGAGCTTTTCATATGCCTGTTCGATTAATTTAGATTTATCCCGCACAGTTCTAGGAAGCCAATCTTCTTTTCTCAGCCCATCTATAATGGCACCGCGGATCCGAAAAGATGCGTACGTATCAAATTTTAAGTCACGCTTCGTATCAAATTTCTCCATCGCATCAAAAAGCCCCATTAATGCGAGACTTTTCACTTCTTCCCGGTCTACATTTTTCGGTAAATTCATATAGACACGATTGACTTGATAATTAACGATTGGCATGTAATATTCGACTAGACGATTCCCTGCTTCTTCGTCCTTTGAGGTCTTCCATTTATTCCACAAGGTCTCTATTGAGGTAACAGACTGTTTCATCGTAAAACCTCCACGATTCATTTAAATAAATTTAACCCCTTCATGTGCTGTTCTAACTTTTAGTTCCCCTGTTTCAGGGATAAACTCAATCGTCCGTCCTTTATTACCCCCGACATCTTGAGCTATAATTGGAATACGATAGTTGTTCAAAATTTCTTCAACCGCTTCTACATTCCGTTTTCCAATACGGAGCATCGGGTTACTATTTTGGACCTGAAACATTTGAGCACCGCCAGCCATTTTCGCTTTCAATCGATATTTTGCTGTTCCTTCTTTTTCCAACATATTTAATAATGTATCAATTCCACTATCCGCGTATTTTCCAACTTTTATTTCCGATGTTCTCGATAATGAGGAGTGAGGTAACATAACATGAACGAGACCTGCTATCTTTTTAACTTCATCATAAATAACAAGACCGATACATGAGCCTAATCCAGATGTGCTAATCGTCTGTGGTGCATGACAGATATTTAAATCGGCAATACCGACTTTCACAACATCACGACTGTTCATCATCACTACTAACTCCTAATGCTTTGAAAATCTTCTTATATGTTAATGGATCAGGTAATAAAACAAAATGACCACTCATCGGTTGCTTATTATCGCCTAGCTCATTGAGAACCGTTTCAATTAAAATGACTTCATCGGATACAGTTGAAATTTCAAGAATTCCTTCAGTTAAAATAGCACCTGCCATGTCGATCGTTACGTTCGGCACATGCTGATAAAGCTGTAAATTGGAAAAGTCAGAAAGCGCACGTAAATAAGAGCCAACTAATATATTTCCTAATTCTTTAAATGCTGAAAGAGCTAGGGAATTATTGCTATTTAAAACGGTTTGAGACGGGTCATTAGTTAAAAGCTTAACGAAACGATCCGCATCTTCAGGTGCAAATAATATATAGACGCTTCCGTTTATTTCACCTTCAAAAGGGACAAAAACAGCAGCTTGTATATGCTCAGAGCCTCCTGTAATTTCCATCATTTCATCAAAGGAGACAACATTTACTTTCGGGACGGTCATCATAACACTCATCCCTAAAAAATCTGACAGTGATGAGGCGGCATTTCCCGCACCAATATTACCTATTTCTTTTAATATGTCTAGCTGTAATTGCTTTAAATTTGAAAAGTAACCCATCTTCTGTTCCTCTTTCCATTATGAGCCGATCTCTTTCATTCGGTTAAATTCCTCTTGTAAAAGCACCTGATTTAAATCAAGCAAAACTAATAAACGTTTCTGTAATTTAATAACACCTTTAATATAATTGACTTCGATTGAGCCAACGACTTCAGGTGGTGGCTCGATGTCTTCATTCATCACATCGACAACATCATGAGCTCCATCGACAATCATTCCGACTTCTAATTCATCAATTCGAACGATAATAATACGACTTGATTCGGTATAGGGTGTTTTTTCCATATTAAAACGTTCTCTTAGATCGATTACAGGTGTGACAACTCCTCGTAAATTAATGACCCCTTTTACGAAAGGTGGAGTATTCGGTACACGAGTAATATGTTGTATACGTTCAATAGATCCAACATTCGTTACAGGAATCGCATACTCTTCATCACCTAAATGAAAGGCAATTACTTTAAACTGGTTAACACTCTCTTCCATCGCCATTCCTCCTTCCTTTTACGAGTCGCTTTTATTTAATTAATGCATTCGTATCAATAATTAAAGCAACTTGACCATTGCCTAAAATAGTCGCTCCGGATATTGCAAAAACTTGTGTTAAGTAATTTCCTAACCCTTTTAAGACGATTTCTTGTTGACCGATGAATGAATCGACAACAAGTCCTGCTAGCTTATCCCCTTTACGGACAATGACGATTGAATAATAGTCATCTTCACGATCTGACTCCACAGTAAACACTTCTCTTAAGTCAACTAATGGAACGATTTGGCCTCTAAAATCAATCACTTCTTTATTATGAACTTTCATAATTTCGTCTTTTTTAATGACTGCTGTTTCGATAATTGTCGAAAGTGGAATGGCATACGTTTCATCTTTTAAGTTAACGAGCATGACGGCGATGATTGATAAGGTTAGTGGTAATTGAATTGAAAATGTCGTTCCTTTTCCTTCTTCAGAAAATATTTCAACGGTACCACCGATCGATTCAATCGTATTTCTAACGACGTCTAATCCGACACCTCGTCCTGAAACATCGGAGACTTTATCTGCCGTTGAGAATCCGCTTGCTAAAATAAATTCGTTAATCTGTTGATCCGTTAATGTTTTCGCTTCTTCCTGTGTCACTAAACCATTTGCTAATGCCTTTTTTAGAACTTTATCTTTATTAATACCAGCACCGTCATCTTTTATTTCAACAAAGACATGGTTACCACTGTGATACGCTTTTAACAACAAATGACCTTGTTCGCTTTTTTGATTTTTCTTACGTATTTCTGGTGTTTCAATCCCATGGTCAATCGCATTTCGAATTAAATGAACGAGTGGATCACCAATTTCATCGATAACCGTTCGGTCAAGCTCAGTATCTGCACCTTCAATTTTTAAATTAATTTCTTTATTAAGCTCTCGGGCAAGCTGTCTTATCATCCGTGGGAAGCGATTGAATACTTGATCAATTGGAACCATTCGCATCGTTAATAAGATGTTTTGTAAGTTGCTAGATACTCGAGATATTCGCTCAACCGTCGACTTCAATTCATTATGATTTAGTTCTTGAGAAAGTTGTTCTAACCGACCCCGATCGATAACTAGCTCTTCAAATAAATTCATGAGCACATCGAGACGATCGATATTTACACGAATTGTTTTATTGCTATTTACGGCTTTATTGTTAACACTCTTTTTACCTTCTTCTGTCGCTTCATCAACGTCTTTTTCTTGTTTCTCTAACTCTATTTTTTCAATTTCTTCTTCTGTCATCGGTTTATCATCAAATAACTTTACGTCTACCTCGACAATCTCTGAAACTTTTAATATTTTATGTTTGACATCTTCATCCGTTTCTTTCGTGACGAGTAAAACTTCAAACGAATGGTCGAAATTCTCATCTTCTAAATCGTCGACAGGGGGGATGGATTTAATGACATCACCACTGTTTTCTAAAACTTCAAATACCATAAATACTCTAGCCGCTTTAAGTAAACAATCTTCTGCAAGGGATACGTCAATATGAAAAACTGAATAACCATCAGATTGCGCTTGGTTAATAACAGTCCATTCAAATTCATTTAAATCGATAGAGGTATTCGATGATTGGGTTGTATTTGTCGGATTTTCTTCCGTTGTTACAACACTAGATGCTTCGACGTCGATTGATTCACCCTTTTCAATTCGCTTTAATTGCTCGACGATTATTTGTACATCTTTTTTTCCGTCACCACCGTTTTCAATATCAAAAATCATTTCTTCGAGTGCTTGTACGGAATCAAATAAGACGTCCATCATGTTAGCGTCGACTTTTGCGATTTGATTTCGAATACTATCAAATACGTTTTCCATCTTATGCGTTAAATCTGCTAAATCATCAAATCCCATCGTCGCAGACATACCTTTTAACGTATGTGCAGCGCGAAACATTTCATTAACAATTGATAATTCGTCTGGATTTTTTTCTAGCTCGAGTAATTGATCGTTAACAATTTGTAAGTTCTCTTTACTTTCGTCAATAAAAACCTCTAAATATTGATTCGTTTCCATCCCTTTGCCCCCTAATCCTGAACAATTTGAGTGAGAGTTTCCGCCATTTCATCGATATGAACGATAAAATTAGCACCAACTTTTTCGATAACGGATCTCGGCATTCCGTAAATAACAGCAGACTGTTTTGATTCCGCCAAGATAATGCTAGATCGATCTTTTTCCTTTAATACTTTTACCCCTTTTGTTCCGTCATCACCCATTCCTGTTAAAACGACTGCTATTTTATTCAAATTTTTAATTTCAGCGACTGAGCGAAATAACACATTTACAGATGGGCGGTGACCTTTTTCGGGTTCTGTTTGATCTAAAGAAATTGCTAATGAAGAGCCGATACGTCTTATTTTCATATGGTGATCACCAGGCGCTATATAAGCTGTTTTCGGAGTTAATATTTCTCCATCCTCCGCTTCCTTCACACGTAACGGTGATAATTTATCCAATCGTTCAGCAAGTGTTTTCGTGAATTTTTTAGGCATATGTTGAACGATTAATATAGGTGCATTAAAATCTTTATCTAAATGAGATAGTAGTTGCTGTAACGCCCTCGGTCCACCTGTTGAAACACCGACAGCAACAACCGTTTGTTTATGTAAAAAAGGGAATTGCGTCACGTTTAAATATTTCTTTGTTTCTAACTGATTTGAATCCACTTTATACGTTGTTAGATTATTTTTATTTAGATTGGCCGTTTTAGCCATACGAATTTTTTGAATGAGCTCTTGCTTAATTTCTTCTATGTCTAAAGAAATAGATCCAGATGGCTTAGATACGAAATCGACCGCTCCGTATTCCATCGCTTGAATCGAGCTGCTCGCACCTTTTGTCGTTAAGCTTGAAAGCATAATGACGGGTACAGGCTGTTCCTCCATAATTCGCCTTAAACTTGATATACCATCTAAAACAGGCATTTCAACGTCTAATGTCACGACATCTGGTTTTAATTTTTTAATTTTTTCAAGAGCATCTAAACCATTCCTCGCTGTGTCAATGACCGACATGTCTTTTGTTTCATTGATCATGTCTGAAATCATTTTTCGCATAAAAGCAGAGTCATCGACGACTAAAACTTTTATTTCTGACAAGTTAATCTACCTTTCTAGTAAACATCAATTTTAGTTTTGATATAAATTGCTTGTTTTCTTCCTTCTGTTTGTCTTGATTGTTTGCTTTTAAATAGTCTAGAACAGTTTTTGCTAATAGTTTACTAATTTTTGCCCGAGGATTTAACATATAAAATGGGACTTGCTGTCGTACCGCATCACTAACAATCGGGTCATTCGGTAATATACCGAATAATTTAATTTCGTATTTCAAAAAGTTTTGAACGACGATACGTAAATGGTTATATGTTTGTTCTCCTTCTTTAGTCGATGAAGCATTATTAATGAGAAGTGACATATTAACTAATGGATTCGTCATAATAATATGTTTCATAGCAGAATAAGCATCCATATACGATGTCGGCTCAGGTGTGCTTATGACGATACATTCATCACTAGCAGAAATAAACTCAACATGCTCCTCACTCATCCCTGCACCTAAATCGAAAATAAAATAATCGTATTCTTGGGCAATATGGGACAGTTGATCAATAAAAAATTGAATTTGCTCTTTCTTCATAGAAAATAAATCGTTCAAACCATTTCCTGATGCAATATAGGACAAATGACCTGGTCCTACCTCTATAATATCAGATATTGGTAGATTTTTCTCGAACATTGTCGTTAAATTGTGCTTCGGATATAAACCTAATAGAACATCGACATTTCCCATGCCAATATCTAAATCAAAAATAAGTACCTTTTTTCCTTGTTTACTTAAACAAATCGCAAAATTGACGGCAAAATTTGATTTACCAACACCGCCTTTACCACTGAAAATTGCTATCGTTTTAGCTTGTTTCCCTTTTTCCTTCTGTTTTACCCTTTGACGCAGGCTTGCTGCTTGATCATTCACCATTTTTGTTCACCTACGATTAATTTAGATAAAAGTTCTGGTGATAACTGTTCAATATCATCAGGGACATCTTGGCCGTACGTAATATATGAAAATGTCGAATTATGTTTTTTCCACAAATTATAAATTAGACCGTATTGGCTCGTTTCATCAGCTTTCGTAAAAATAATTCCATCAATATTTAATTGATTAAACTGTTCTAAAATATCATCTAAATCTTGTTCCTTCGACGTTAAAGATAAAACAGATAGGACGATATCATTTGCATCTATATCAACTAATTGCTGAAACTGTTGAACATACTCCGCTTTTCGATAGTTTCTTCCTGCTGTATCGATAAAAATTTGATCGTAATCTTTAAATTTCTCCTTCGCTTTTAAGAAGTCATCCCGGTGGTAAACGACTTCAATCGGGATATTTAAAATTTTTGCATACGTTTTTAATTGCTCAATCGCCGCAATTCGATACGTATCTAATGTAATGAAAGCAACTTTTTTCCCATCGGTTATCGCTGATTTAGCAGCTAATTTTGCGATGGTTGTCGTTTTTCCTACACCTGTTGGGCCGACTAAAAATATGTGCTTTGCATTAGTAATCGATAAAAACTTTCCATCTTTTAGTCGTTCAAAAAAGTAGCTTCTAATAACGTCGTACATTTCACTTTTTGATGAACGGTTCGAATAATATTTTTCAAGGAGTAAAGGGATAATTTCTTTAATTGTTTCTTCATTAATTTCATTATCTCTTAATTGCTTTTCGAAAAAATGAATCTCTTTTGGCAAATGTTCAGCTATGTTAGGTGACTTTAAGTCGGATTTCAATGTTCTAATTTCTGATAAAAGCTTTTCTTCAAGCTTCTCCTGCCCATCCCTATTTTTAAGGTTTGGTCGTTTTTCAGTCCGCATCACATACGTTTGACTTTTCCGTTCATTAATAGGATTCGGGTCTACTGCAGCAATAATTTCAATATATTTCTTTCTAAATAGTCCTAAGAAACCTTTCGTCTTCGCTTGTTTAGAATGAAGAATAACCGCTTTAACTCCGAGTTCTTTACGTACTTTCTCCATGGCTTCTGACATCGTTTGTGCGGTATATTTTTTTACTTTCATTAAACATTCACCATCCCAGCACTTTCAACTTCTACATCTGGCTCTAACTCATTATAAGAAAGCACGACAACATGAGGTAAAAATCGTGAAATCATTTGTTTTAAATACATTCTTGTCGCCGGTGATGCTAAGACGACTGGATACGATTCATGGGTAAAAGCACGCCCGACTTCATCATTAATTGCCTGAATAATCTTTTGCTGACTTTCAGGATCCATCGATAAATAATTACCGTGCTCCGTTTGTTGAATATTGTCAGCAATCATCTTTTCAATTTGAGGCGAAATGGTAACGACTTTTAAAAGCTCTTGATTGTTTAAATATTGTCGTGTTATTTGCGTAGATAATGCTTGTCTGCAATATTCGGCTAGCAAATCCGTATCATTTGAAAGCTTCCCATAGTCTGCTAAAGTTTCAAATATGATTGGTAAATTACGTATTGAAACTTGCTCATCTAACAATTTACGTAACACTTTTTGAATATCACCGACTGATAACGGCTCTGGTGTCACTTCATCAACTAGAATCGGATGACTTTCCTTCAAATGATCGACAAGCTGTTTCGTTTCTTCACGTCCGAGTAATTTACTAGCATGTTTTTTAATCACTTCGGTAATATGTGTTGATATGACAGAAGGTGGATCAACGACCGTATATCCAGAGAGCTCGGCATCATCTTTCACATCTTCTGTAATCCATTTTGCAGGTAAACCGAATGCTGGTTCAACGGTTTCGATGCCTTCAATCGAATCATCATCCATATCCGGGCTCATCGCTAAATAATGATTTAAAAACACTTCACCTTTAGCTACTTCTTCCCCTTTAATTTTCAGCTGGTATTCATTCGGATTTAATTGAATATTATCTCGTATTCTAACGACTGGTAAGACCATTCCAAGCTCCAAGGCTAATTGCCGTCTAATCATCACAATTCGATCTAGCAAATCGCCACCTTGCTTATGATCAGCAATTGGAATGAGTGCATAACCAAATTCAAACTCAATCGGATCCGTATTTAGTAGCTGAACGATATTTTCTGGTGAAGACATATCTTGTTCAGTCATCTCTTGCTCAGCTTCTACCTCTTGTAAGTCAACATGTTTCTCTTTCGAACGATCTAGGAAAAAGGCTCCCACTCCGAGTAATGCTGCAATTGAAGTCGTTAAGCCAAAATTGATTGGCGTAAAACCGAGTACAAAGATTGTTCCTGCAGCAATATATAATAATTTTGGATAACGAAATAACTGAGTCATAATATCGTAGGATAAATTACCTTCAGCGGCAACACGAGTTACAACAATTCCCGTCGCAGTTGCAATAAGTAGAGCTGGAATTTGTGTCACAAGTCCATCCCCAACCGTTAAGCGTGAAAAAATTTCAACTGTTTCACCGAAGGAATATCCATGTTGCGTCATTCCGATAATCATCCCGAATATTAAGTTAATAAAGACGATAACGATCGTTGCAATCGCATCACCTTTAATAAATTTACTTGCCCCATCCATCGCGCCATAAAAATCAGCTTCATCTTCAATTTTCTTTCTACGATCCCTTGCTTCGTGTTCTGAAATTAATCCAGAGTTCAAATCAGCATCGATACTCATCTGCTTTCCTGGCATCGCATCTAACGTAAAACGAGCAGCTACCTCTGAAACCCGTTCTGCTCCTTTAGTAATAACGATAAATTGGATGACGACTAAAATTAGGAATACAACTAAACCGACGATTACGTTTCCGCCTGTAACAAAATTACCAAATGTATCGACAACTCCACCGGCATCGGCATCTCCTAAAATTGCACGAGTCGTTGATACGTTTAATCCGAGACGAAATAAGGTGACGATAAGTAGTAAAGACGGAAAAACAGCGAAATCTAAAGCTTCCTTCGTATTCATCGCAACTAAAATAATAATAAAAGCTAAAGATAAGTTAAGTAAAATGAGGACACTTATTAATCCCGCAGGTAAGGGGATTACTAACATGGCGACAATAAATATAACTCCTATAAGAACGAATAAATCTTTTGCTTTCATGTCTATTACCTCACTTTATAACTTGCACTTCTTCGCTCTAAACTGTATACATACGCTAGTACTTCAGCGACGGCTTGAAAATATTCCTCTGGTATTTCTTCGTTAATTTCTACAGACTGATAAAGATTTCTTGCTAACCATTTATTTTCAACGATCGCGACATCATTTGCTTTCGCTATTTCTCTTATTTTTAAAGCAACATAATCGATTCCTTTTGCTACGACAATCGGTGCCTCACCCACCTCTTCATCGTATTTTAATGCAATTGAGAAATGGGTCGGGTTCGTTATAATAACGTCCGCTTTCGGCACTTCACTCATCATTCGTTGGGTTGCAAATTGTCTTTGCTTTTCTTTAATTCTTGAACGAATGAGAGGATCCCCTTCAATCGTTTTATATTCATCCTTCACATCTTTTTTCGACATTCTAATATTTTTTTCATAATCATAACGTTGGTATAAATAATCGAAAACGGATAAAAACATTAGAACGAGGGCTGTTGCAATTCCCATCCAAATGAGCATCTGTCCAAAAAAGGAAATCGCTTCGTTTAAATTTTTAAACGACAGCATAAACATCTCATCTTTGTTCATCCAAATGACGAAAAAGCATACCGTACCAATCGCAATAATTTTAAAAATTGATTTTAAAAATTCAACAAGGGCACGGACAGAAAATATTCTTTTAATCCCTTTAATAGGGTCGATTTTTTTTAAATCAAATTTAATCGGTTCAGTTGAAAATAAAAAACCGATTTGTATGTAATTAGCTAGAAATGCCGCAAACAGAGCGACACCCATAACTGGTAATACGACTTTAACCGCTTCAATCGTCGCTTGGAAAAATATTTGTTGGATGTTTGAGGCGGTCAATTCCCAATGAATAAATTCAGTAAAACTATATGTATATAAACCCGTCAACGTTTTACCCATAAACGAGCCGAAAACAATAAACAACATAAAAACGAAAAAAAGAATAATCGCTGTATTGACATCTTGACTTTTAGCAACTTGACCTTTTTTACGGGAATCTTGCCGTTTTTTCGGTGTTGCTTTTTCTGTCTTTTCTTGGCTAAAAAACTGTAAGTCTAAGCGTAACAATTCCATATTACGCCCCTCCTAACAATTCCATCAATTGGCGCAGCGCAGTAAACATATAATTAAATAAGTTTTTCGTTAACATGTAAAAAATACTAAAGAAGAATAAAATAACGGTAAAACTAACTAAAATTTTTAACGGTAAGCCGACGACAAATACGTTTACTTGTGGTACCGTTCGAGCAATCATCCCAAGGGCAATATCAACTAAAAACAACATGCCGACAATCGGAATGGCCATTTGAAAAGCGATGATAAACATACTACTAAACGTTTTAATAATAAAAGACGGAAAAGACTCATTACCAATCGATATTAAGTCTGTTAAACCGATAAACTGATAACTATAAAAAATTCCATCTATTAATAAATGATGTGCATCGGTAACGACGAGTAATAGTAAAGCAAATATGTAAAAATATTGTCCGATAATTGGACTTTGAGCTCCTGTTTGTGGATCAACGACGTTAGCAATAGCAAATCCCATTTGGAAATCGATAAATCCCCCAGCAATTTGAACAGCAGAAAGAATGATATAAGCTAGTAGCCCGATGAAAAGGCCGATAGTTATTTCTTTAACTAACAAAAGGATGTATTGGCCGTTAAACAATAATATTGGAATATCGATTGTAAAGTACATAATCGATGCGAGGATAAATACAAAACCGACTCGGTACATCATCGGAATCGTCCGATACGAAAAAAAGGGTACGAGCATGAAAAAGCCAGCAAGCCTCGCTACAATTAAAAAATAACCTGGTATTCGTGCTAAATCGATATATTCAATCATCATTAACCAACTACTCGACTTATGTTGTTAAAAATCGTTATTGTAAATTCAATCATACGTTGTAACATCCACGGTCCGAAAAAAACTATCCCGATAAAGACGGCGACTATTTTTGGGATAAATGCTAATGTTTGCTCCTGAATTTGTGTTGTCGCTTGAAAAATACTCACTAACAAACCGACAACTAAAGCTAATAATAACAGTGGACCGACAACGATTAATATCGTATATACTCCTTGTTCAGCCAAGGCAATGACCATATCTTGGGACATCGCTATACCTTCTTCCTAAAAGAAACTATCTAATAATGAATGGGTGACTAAATGCCAACCGTCAACGACAACAAATAATAAAATTTTAAAAGGTAGTGAAATCATAACAGGTGGTAACATCATCATTCCCATTGACATTAGAACACTAGCAACCGCCATATCAATGACTAAAAAAGGGATAAAAATCATAAAACCCATTTGAAAGGCTGTCTTCAATTCGCTTATAGCAAAGGCTGGTATGAGTGCACTAAGCGGTATATCCTCTACTGATGATGGACTTTCTGCACCTGAATAATCTAAAAATAATGCTAAATCCTTTTGACGTGTATGCTTGGACATAAATTCTTTAAAGGGAACACTCGCTCGTTCATAGGCTTCATCGAGTGTAATCTCTTCACTAAATAATGGATCCAATGCTTCATCGTAAACTTGTCCAAACGTTGGTGCCATAATGAAAAACGTTAAAAATAATGCTAACCCGATAATGACTTGGTTCGGTGGCATTTGTTGTGTTGCTAGAGACGTTCTTACAAAGCCTAAAACGATGACAATTCTCGTAAAACTCGTAAGCAAAATTAATATACTTGGCGCAATTGCTAATACTGTTAATAATAGTAATAATTGAACTGCTGTTGATATCGTTTGTGGATCGTTATCAGCAAATAGATTTATAGCATCAGTCATCTTTTCTTTCATCCTTATTATGATATCGATTCATAATCCGCTCACGCATACTTTTCATCGTTTCAAATTCCGTCTGGATATTATTTTTCGTCTCTTCTTGCTGATACGGATTTTTGTTTCGGTTTTGAAAGCTTTTTAAAATGTTTTGAAACGACGACGGATTTTCTTTCGCGTTTGTTTCGCTTTTTAATAATTCCTCTAACGTATTTGGATCATCTATTTTTGCAAGTAATTGAACGTCATCTCCTACGCCAATTAAATAAAATTCGTCGCCTACTCGTACAATTTGAACGGATTTATTTGCACCAAGAGAAATACCGCCTAAATTTTCTAATGCACGTGTTTGCTGATAAAGACGAGATCTTTTTTGAATAAATTTTAATAAATAATAGATTAATAATAAGACGGCGGCTAAAGCAGCGAGCATCTTCAGAAAATCTATCAACAACGAGCGGTCGTTTTGAAAGGCGATATCTTCTTCCTCTTCATTCGTACCTTCATCAGCCTCATTCATCGGAACTTCTCTATCCGATTCATCATTAATTTGATCTTCTGAATCACTGTTTAGTAAATCCGCAACACTTGCGAAATCACTCATTGTCGAAGCGTGTACCGTCATAGCTGGTAAACAAAATAAAATGACCAATAATGTTAATCGTTTTAGTTTCATGTCCGTCGACCCTAACTTAAAAAATTTAGCTTAACACTTTACTTATAGCTTCTAAAACTCTTTCAGCTTGAAAAGGTTTTACAATAAAATCTTTTGCCCCAGCTTGAATTGCATCAATGACCATTGCTTGTTGTCCCATCGCTGAGCACATAATCACTTTAGCATTCGGATCTTCTGCCATGATTTCTTTCAGTGCAGTTATTCCATCTTTTTCGGGCATTGTAATGTCTAAAGTTACGAGATCTGGGCGAAGCTCTGTATACTTTTCAACGGCTTCCACACCATCCTGTGCTTCACCAACAACTTCATAGTCATTCTTTTCTAAAATGTCTTTGATCATCATTCGCATGAAAGCTGCATCATCTACAATTAAAATTTTTGAACCCATGAGAAATTCCTCCTGCTTTATCTTAATTTATTAATTCTTTCTGATTGATTAATAATGTCGGTGACTCGAACTCCGAAGTTTTCATCGATTACGACAACTTCACCTTTTGCTATAGGTTGATTGTTAATTAAAATATCAACTGGTTCACCAGCCAATTTGTCTAATTCAACAATTGAACCTGCGTTAAGCTCTAAAATTTCTTTGATTGATTTTCGTGTTCTGCCTAGCTCTACAGAAACGTTTAACGGAATATCCATTAATAAATCTAAATTTCTTTGTTCAGTTGAATCTAACTGTTTCGTTTCTTCAAACTGAGCAAACTGGGCCGTTTCAACATGGTCAATATTTTGTTTCTTTGGCATCTCATTCATTGGAGCTTCTCTGTATTCATTCTTAGCTGAACGACTTTCTTCTTGTTGGTACATCGGTTGTTCAGCCTCCCTCACTTCACTTTCACTTTTATTGCTAGATGTTAACAATTCGTTAACATAATTGTTCGCAAAATCCATCGTTAGTAATTGCATAATATTAGAATCAATTAAGTTACCAACCTTTAATTGGAAGGATACTTTCAATATAATGTCTTGTTTTGGAACATATTCAATTCCTTCTCCACTCATTACATCAAGAATAACAATTTGAGGTGGTGAAATATCAATCCGTTTATCAAAAAAGGTTGATAAGCTCGTCGCTGCAGATCCCATCATTTGATTCATCGCTTCTTGGATTGCACTTAATTGGATTTCACCTAAGTCCTCATTCGGATTTAATCCATCACCACCGAGCATTAAGTCAGCAATAACCGCGGCGTCACGGTTTTTTATGACGAGAAGGTTTAATCCTTCTAAACCTTCCTTATATTCAACAAGAACCGCAACATGGGGTGCTGGAAACTCTTTTTCTAAATCATCCTTCGTAACAAGATTGACTCTCGGTGTCGTAATTTCTACTTTTTGATTCAACAAAGTTGATAAAGCTGTTGCAGAGCTACTAAATGAAATGTTCCCTAATTCACCAATTGCATCGACTTCCATCACTGATAAATAGTCTTCTAAAGCAGGGGAATTCGATTGAGCTTCATCCTTTAGATCCCTGTTGTTAAGTAATGCTTCAATTTCTTCCTGGGACAACATATCATCTTTATTCATCCACTTCACCCCTAATTTCTTCGATAATTTGGACAGCTAGTTTTTTATTTTTTCTACCTGGCTGAACGTAAAATTTCGGTTCATTATTTGTATACATCGTCAATGGTTCATTAATTTTTTGATTCAATACGATGACGTCGTTATTTTCTAAATTTAAAAATTCTTGAATAGTAATTGTTGATTCGCCTAAAATCACCTTTGAATCGACTTCCACGCTTTTTATGTTTTTCGACATACGTTCGTAGTTTTCTGGTAGTAATTTTGTCGTTTGATTTTGCATCCAATAATGGACAGATAGTTTAGAAATAATTGGCTCTAAAACAATATGCGGGATACAAATGTTCATCATTCCCGATGTTTTTCCTATTTCGACATTAAGCGTAATAACAATAACCGTCTCATTCGGTGACACCATTTGAATAAACTGAGGATTAACCTCAAACTCTTCTAAAATGGCTTCTATTTCTACCATTGAACTCCATGATTCTTCCAAGGCTTGCATGGAACGATCAAAAAACCGTGACATAATCGTCGTTTCAATTTCGGTTAAGTTGTCAATTTTATTTACACCGCTACCTTGCCCACCTAAAACCCGATCTAAAACGGAATAAGCGATACTAGGACTTATTTCAACTAAAATTCTACCTTCAAGTGGTGCAACAGAGAAAACCGTTAATACGGTGCGGCTCGGTACTGAACGAATAAATTCTTCGTACGGAATTTGATCAACTGAAGCGACATTTATTGACACATAAGATCTAAGCTGTGCCGAGAAATATGATGTTAATAAACGAGCAAAATTTTCATGGGTTCGAGTTAAACCTCGAATTTGGTCTTTGGAAAAACGTAATGCTCGTTTAAAATCATATACTTTTACTTTCTGTTCTTCATCTTCTTGCTTCAGTTCCGTCGCGTCCATTTCTCCACTCGTTATCGCTGATAGTAGGGCGTCAATTTCACTTTGAGACAATATATCATCTGACACTTCAATCACCTCCGTTTATGGAGTGTTTAATTATTGTAAAACCTTCTCAATGATAAACACATCTGTTACTAATCCTTCGTCTAACAATTTATTAAGCTCTAGCTTAATTGAATCTTCAATTTGATCTAATCCAGTTCGAAAATCTTCTTCTTCAAGTAATGTTAATGTTTTAATAATGGCGTTATTGATTTGAAAATTTTCACCTAGTTGAAGTTGGTTAAATGCCTCTTTTCCATCAGTAACTATACGGAATTGAATTCTAACAAAATTGCCATCGGATAAATCTGTCGTAATTTCCCCAGTTTCAAAGGAATGCTTCACCATATCATCAATATTTCGCTCGGTTTCTGCATCCGAGTTATTTGTATAAAGAATGACAATGATTGCAATGATCGCAACTAACGTGAGACTGACTAAAATAGATAGCATCGTTTTTACTGGCTTACTCATCATCTACCACTACTTTCTTTACTAAATCAATCAAACCAATTTGTCGATAATAGTTGTTCACCTTATCAATAATGTCATCAACAGGCTCTAATACGAAATATTTACTTCCATTACTTAGGGTTATCGTTGTATCTGGTAAGCTTTCAATTTTTTCAATATATAACGCATTAATGACTAATTCTTGTTTATTTAATCGAGTGACATGAATCATAATTGGGAAGGGGCTAAAAATAAGCCCCTATACCTCCCTTTTATCGTTTTAAGTTAACTAATTCTTGTAAAATTTCATCAGATGTCGTAATAACCCGTGTATTCGCCTGGAACCCCCGTTGTGACACGATCATTTCAGTAAATTCTTCAGCTAAATCAACGTTTGACATTTCTAGTGCACCAGCATATAAACCACCAACACCATTTTGACCAGGTTGGTAAATGTCATTAATATCGTTAAACACTCCTCCAGCTTCTGTAACGACACCTGCGTTATTCGTTAATTTGAACATGTTGTTACCGACTTTTTCTAACCCTTCTGGATTTGAGAATTTAGCTAAATGAATATAGCCTGCTGTATACGATTGACCGTCTAACACATAGTTAACGGATCCATCTCCACCGACACTAAAGCTTTCTGCGTTTTCTGGGATCAATATTCTCCCAGCGACATCAAATTCATCGTCTCCATTATGATCAATAGCACCTACTAAATACTGGCCACTTGCAGTTACGATATAGCCATCATCATCTAAATAAAAATTACCTGCACGAGTAAAGCTAACATCATCTGTTTCAAGATTTATAAAATCAATATTTCCAGCAGTTGCAATTTTTTGTGCAACAACAAACATCCCGTCTCCCTCAATTGCAATATCTAATGGTCGGTTTGTCGTTTGACGGTTACCTTGAGTATGAATTGTATCAATAGTACTAGCTGCTACACCTAAACCAACTTGCATCGGATTTCGTCCTCCTAAAATGGGTCCATCCGCTCCTTGAATAGGCCCTGTAGCACCTTGCATCGTTTGACTCATTAAATCTGAAAATGTGAATCGTCCTTTTTTAAATCCGAACGTATTCACGTTTGCAATATTGTTTGAAACGACATCAAGCTTTGTTTGAAAACCTCTCATTCCTGAAATTCCTGTATACATTGAACGTAACATAATAATTCTCCTCTCCAATTCATTATTAAACTGCTTCTGTCGGTCCGCAGTTTTATAGCCTCCATACGGTCCAGCTATTCATCTTTTAAAATAATCGTTCCATTAATGTTTGTAATAACTTGTTCTTCGCCACGTGCCATTGCCGTAACAATCGTATTGTTTTTCGTACTTGCTACTAATATGGCATCTTTTAACACGATGGCCGAATCTGTAATCCCTTTATTTTTCGCTTCAATCATTTTTTCTTGAATATTCGTCCACTCGGTTTCATTAATGTGAATGTTTCTTTCATCCAATCGTTTTTGCGCATGCTTACTAATTTTTAATGGTTGCTCGGTTTGCGCCTCTTTTAAAAAGGATTGAAATGACTTATCTTTAACTGGCTGTTTTTCAACTGTCTTCGGTTGTAATGGTAAAGGTTGATGTTGAAGTGGATTAATCCGATGATTCATCTTCATTCACCTCATCTTCAGCGGCAACCATTTCATCGACTTGAAATACTTGTTCAGAATAGATCTCTTCACCATTATCGAGCCTTAGTACAATTCCATGATCTGTTCTTATAACCGATTGAACTTTCCCTTGAACTTCACCGATAAATTCATTACCGTCATAATTGAAATAAGTGACGCTTTTACCGATTAAACTTGAATAGTGTAGAAAACTATTTAAGCTTGATTGTTCAACTAAACTTTCAAATTGACTCGACATATTCATCATTTGCTCAAGTTGAGTAAATGACGTCATTTGGGCGATAAAATCTTTATCCTCTAACGGGCTTAATGGATCCTGGTTTTGTAATTGAGCCATTAATATTTTTAAGAACCCATCTTTGTCAATCGTAGAGCTACCTTCTCTTAATTGATTTTGATTTGATAAATATAACGATTCATCAATTCTCATGCCATATTACACCTCCTCATGGAAAAGATAATCTTGAAAGGTCATCGAGTTTTCATTATCTTTATTTTCCTTCTGTTTTTTAGGCTGGTCTTCTTGTTTTGATTGCTCGTCCTCTTTCGGTTCATCAAAGTAGTTGCTTAGTTGTTGTTGAAATTGATCGATATTTTGCCTTTCAATAACGACTTGTCCCGGTGAAAATAAATGTCTAAGCTGATGAAGATTCGCTTCTAACATTTCCTTCGCCGCTTTTGTTGTCACAATCATTCTTACTGTCAATTGGTTGTCTTCTTGGACGAATCTCAACATCATCTCACCTAAATGTGCGGGTTTAAGCTGGATTGTGAGTTGATTTGAACCACCGACTTTTCCGAAACGACTCGTCTGTATTATTTGTTGAAGCTGTTCGATAATCTTTTGTTGACTAGAGCTTGTACTGTTAACAGATTGATTGACGAAAATCGTATATTGCTCAACAGGTGTCATCGTGCTGCCAAAATGAATCGTCGGGTGTAATTGATAGTTTTGTAAAGATAGTTGATTCACTGGCTTCGAATTGTCACTTCTCAATTGAAATGTATCGTTCATAACCCTTTGGACCACTTGTTGTAAATTCGTTGACGTGTACGTTTCATTACGTGATAGCTTTAAGTGATTTTCGAGCTTATTTAAAAATTGAATCAGCTTCGATGTTTCAGCTTCGTTTAAAACTTGTCTTAGCTGCTGAATATTCTCTAACAACTGCTGATTATTTGTTGATGTCATCGAATGAGTCGTTTGAGGGTCTCCTGTTAAATAAAAGGATAATAGTTTTGTTAGAACGTGAGCTTGTCGGTTTAGAAATGATGCATCAACTTGATTTTTAAGTGGTGCATCAACACGCCCTAAATCATTCGATTGCCGCAGCTCAACAAACTGATTTATTTGCTCTAACAGAAGGACAATCGTTTGTTCAAT
>CALKAL010000054.1 GCA_937983065.1 uncultured Bacillaceae bacterium
CGCGACGGTCGGACGAGAGGGCGCGACGGTCGGACGAGAGGGCGCGACGGTCGGACGAGAGGGCGCGACGGTCGGAAAATCCGAAACGTAAAAGCCGTTTCGGATTCCTATGTCTTTTCTACATTGACATTTTTAATATTTCTCTCACGTCGTCTTCATTCAATTTTTTAAATCGTCCAAAAGGTCCGTTTCTCATTGCTCGTTCCACCATAATTTCAAGCTTAGCTGAACCTATGTCGTAATCTTTTAATCGACTTGGAGCACCGATTGCTTGCCACAACTGACGGAGGCGATTTATCCCTTCAAGCCCGACTTCCTCAGATGTTTTTCCTGTTGGATCGACACCGAACACTCTTGTAGCTAACTGTTTAAAACGTTCTGGATTAACTTTCAAATTGTATTCCATCCAGTTTGGAAAAAGAATTGCGAGCCCCCCACCGTGCGGTATATCATAAACGGCGGATACGGCATGCTCAATATTATGTGTCGCCCAATCCCCTTTGTAGCCCATCGACAGCATTCCATTTAACGCCATCGTTCCAGCATACATCATTGTTTCCCGATGCTCGTACGATGCAAGGTCGTCTAATAATTTTGGAGCCGTTTCAATAACTGTACGTAATACCCCTTCGCAAAGTCGATCTTGCACGGGAGCATTTGTCGGCTCGTGAAAATAATGTTCAAAAATATGGCTCATCATATCGACAATGCCATAAATCGTTTGATCTAATGGGACGGAATAGGTGTGGACGGGATCTAATATTGAAAATTTAGGGAATAGGAGTGGTGAACCCCATCCATATTTTTCATTCGTCTCCCAGTTTGTAATAACCGCGCCTGAATTCATTTCTGAACCCGTTGCAGCTAACGTTAAAACTGTTCCTAAAGGGAGTGCCTCTTGAGGTTTTACTTTCTTCGTAACGAGATCCCAAGCATCACCGTCATATTTTGCGGCAGCCGCAATCGTTTTCGTCGCATCAATGACACTACCTCCACCGACTGCAAGTAAAAAATCGATGCCTTCATTTTTACATAAATCGGCTGCTTTATTTACTGTAGACACACGGGGATTCGGCTCAACTCCACCAAATTCAAATACACCGTACATATGATCCTTTAGTTTTTTCATGACACTCATATAAATGCCGTTACGTTTAATACTTCCACCACCGTACACGACAAGAACCTTCGTAACCCCTTCAGGTATGAGTGATGGTAACTTTTCTAACTGACCTTTACCGAATACGAGTTTCGTCGGATTGTAATACGTGAAGCTTTCCATCTTTTCCATTCCCCTTTCAACATTTAATTATTTTTATTATGATGAATAATTCACAATAAGGCAAAAAAAGTACCCTAAGGGCATTCCTTAGGATACTTTTTTATTTTCGATAAATTTTTTCCCGTTCAGAGGTCTGTTCAATCCATTCCTCTAATTTATCTTTCAGTACATTAAAGCCTTGCGTATCTTGGTTTGTTTGTTCAACTTGTTTTTGCTTATTAGAGCCAGGCTTTACTTCTGTCGCTCGAATTGATAATGAAATTTTACCATTGCTCTCATCAATATTTAAAACTTTAACGTTCACTTCATCACCAACAGCTAAATGATCCTTTATATCCTTCACATAGCCGTGAGTAATTTCTGAAATATGAACAAGTCCCTGATTATCATCATTTAATTTAACAAACGCACCATATGGTTGTACACCTGTTACAGTTCCTTTAAGTACTTGTCCTGCCTCGATTGAATTTGTCATGTTATGCAACTCCCGCTTCTTTTCTCCCATACAGTTTAGTATTCTAACACAATCCGAAAATCATATCAAAAATAAACGAGACTAAATTTTTTAATAATGATGTTTAATTTTTATTAAAACGGGTTATAACTAGTAATGTAATACTTTCTCGTATTCCCCCTTTGGCAAAGTGTTTTTTAGCACTTTGCTATTTTTTTGTCTTTTAACAGGTGTATAATGAATTAAAGTACATAAATTAGGAGGAGGAAAATGAGTATTGATTTTAAACAAGTCATCCATCGTGACAATACGAATGCTGTAAAATGGGACGCCCGAGAACAACTATTCGGAAGAGACGATGTTTTGCCAATGTGGGTGGCGGACATGGATTTCTTAACGGTACCTGAATTGAAGGATGAAATTGTCAAGCGTGCCCAACATGATATTTATGGCTATACATCCTATGATGAGGAACTGATTGATTCAATTGCTCAATGGTTAAAAGAGCATCACCAATATCCTATTAATCGCAATTTTTTAAGCTTTAGCCCTGGTGTCATCCCAAGTCTACATGCTTTAGTGCAAGCGTTTACTGACGTCGGTGATAGTATTGTGATTCAACCTCCAGTTTATCCACCTTTCTTTTCAGTGATTGAGTCTCACGGTAGAGAAATAATGGAGAATCCACTTATTTATGAAGATGGGTACTACAAAATGAATTTCGATCAGTTAGAAGATTGCTTTAAAAAAGGAGCTAAAGCTTTTATTTTATGCAGCCCTCATAACCCAATTGGGCGTGTTTGGATGAAGGAAGAACTCGAACAAGTCGCTGATCTTTGCGTAAAATATAATGTTTATATATTTTCCGATGAAATTCATCATGATATCGTTTATTCCGATTCGAATCATTTAGTTACCTCACAAATAAACGATCAAATAGCTGAATTAACATTTTCATTAATGGCACCATCGAAAACGTTTAACATCGCTGGACTTCAAGCATCGTATGTCGTTTCACCGAATGAAGAAGCAAAAAAAGCTTTAGATGATCAATTGTTAAGACAAGGAATTATGTCGTTAAATATTTTCGGATATATTGCCATGAAAACAGTTTATAAGCATGGCCAAAGCTGGCTAGAGCAATTATTAAGGCAATTAGAGGAAAATAGAAACGAAACTTATCGCCGTATTACACAAGCAAACACACCGATTAAAGCAACTAAACCTGAAGGAACTTATTTAATGTGGCTCGATTTTACTGAAACTCAATTAGAACATGAAAAAATAAAAGAAAAATTAATTCATGAGGCGAAAGTCGGCTTAAATGATGGGCTAACCTTTGGAAAACAAGGTGAAAAATTTATGCGCTTAAACTTCGCCACCCCTCCTTCCCTTTTAGACGAAGGGATAACACGAATATTAAAGACTTTTTCAAGTTAACTCATTTTCAGTGTCTATTTTAAAATTAATAGTTGTTCAAAAAGGAAAGCTAAACCATTATCTACGGTTTAGCTTTCTTCTTCCTCTTCTTCTTCAACATCTTCTCCAGGATTTTCACCTTTAGTTGGCTCAGTATCTCGTGTAATGATTGCACAGGCTATGCGTGTTCCGGAATCCCCTGCTGGTTGACTCACCCCATCATCCATCCCATCATGAATAATAAGCGCCTTCCCTCCATCAGAAAACATCGAACCTCTTCCATCTTTTAATGTCGCTTCTGGAATAACATATTCATATGTTGCACTTCCATCACTATCTACTTCCAAGTTCGGCATATCCCCAATATGATTTCCTTCAGGGTGCATTAGCCCATGCTTTGAATCATCAATATTCCAATGGTTTCCTGCCGTTTCAAATGTCGGAGCTTCACATTGTGGAAATTCATGAATATGAATTCCATGAAATCCTGGTGATAAACCTTCGACGGAAACCTCGACTTTTACCCCGTCAGGATCTTCGGAAATCGACGCTTTTCCGATTGTATCGTAATCTTCATTCATAATATCTGTCTCAATAGTCGTCGTTTCATTCCCTTGACACGAAACGAGCATTACAAAAAGAAATAAAAATAAATATCGCATCTTCCATCACCTCGATTATATAGTTTTGGAAAAAAGCGAACATAATAAACATAGAAGTGAGAATTTAATCCTGTTGTCGATTAGTTGTAACAAAAAAATGATGTAACTATGCAACCTGAAAATCATTTTCTTTAAACAATAAAAAAGCTAAGATCCTATAATAAGAATCTTAGCCTTTACTTCTCTTTACGTTCAGACGGAAGCTTTGCCTCGGGAAATTCCCTTTCAATACGTTCCTTTTCTCGTTTGGATGCTCTTATAACAGCTCTCATGACGACAAAAACCGCAATGATTGTTAATATAATTAAAATTATTGACGGGATATATTCCGTTTTATCATCCGGAAAATATAAAGGTCCTCCCATCATTTGCATCACCTACTTTAACTTTGACTTACAATATATTATATCAAAGTTCTAACTTATTAGCTTAAAGTAAGTGTTAAAGGTTTATGAAATTTCATGACATTGTTTTTAACAAATTAGCCATTTCGATTGCACTAATCGCAGCATCATAACCTTTATTTCCTGCCTTCGTTCCAGCGCGTTCAATCGCTTGCTCAATCGTATCCGTCGTTAAAACACCAAAAATGACAGGCACATCACTATTCAATGCTGCCGAAGAGACACCTTTAGCAACTTCCCCACTGACGTAATCAAAATGTGGTGTTGAACCGCGAATGACTGTACCGAGCGTAATGACCGCATCATAGTCCTTTTCTGCCATCTTCTTAGCGACTAGAGGAATTTCAAAAGCACCAGGAACCCAGGCGATATCAACATCGTCTTCATTGACCCCGTGCCGTCTCAATCCATCGAGGGCACCTTCCAGCAATTTTTCTGTAATAAATGAATTAAATCGTCCAACAACTAATCCAATTTTTAATCCTTCTCCTACTAAATTTCCTTCAAATGTTCTCACTTTATTGTCCTCCCTTTTTAAAATCAAAATTTTTTTAAAATAAATGCCCGAGTTTATCCCTTTTCGTATTTAAATATTTTTCGTTATTTTCATTCGCTTCCATTTTTAAAGGCACACGCTCGTATAAATCTAATCCATAACCACTTAATCCTTTTATTTTCCGAGGATTATTCGTTAATAGTCGCATCTGTCTGACACCTAAATCAACTAAAATTTGTGCTCCAATCCCGTAATCTCTTAAATCAGCAGGATAGCCTAATTTATGGTTTGCTTCAACTGTGTCATAGCCTTCTTCTTGTAATTTATAAGCTTTTAATTTATTTAAAAGGCCGATTCCTCTTCCTTCTTGACGCATGTAAAGAAGAACCCCTTTTCCTTCATCCTCAATCTGTTTTAATGCAGCATCGAGTTGAGGGCCACAGTCACAGCGATGGGAGCCGAATACATCACCCGTTAAACATTCACTATGAACGCGGACTAACACTGGCTCTTTCGGATCAATATCCCCTTTTACTAAAGCGATATGCTCTCTTCCATCTAGCTCGTTCGTATAAGCGACACAACGAAAATCGCCATAAGCAGTCGGCAAGTTAATTTCCACTTCACGACTAATTAACTTTTCATGCATACGACGATATTTAATGAGTTCCTCAATCGTCACCATCTTTAAATTAAATTTATCGGCAATTTTTCTTAGCTGGGGAACTCTCGCCATCGAACCATCTTCGTTCATAATCTCACAAATGATTCCAGCTGGTTTCGCACCGGCTAATGTCGCCAAATCAATAGCCGCTTCCGTATGCCCTGCTCGTCTTAACACACCACCGTTTTTCGCGATGAGTGGAAAAATATGCCCTGGACGCTTAAATTCCGTTGGCACGACATCATCTTCAGCTAAACGCATAATCGTTCGTGAACGTTCGCCCGCACTGATCCCCGTTGTCGTGTCTATATGATCAATACTTACGGTAAATGCTGTGCCGTGGCTATCTGTATTAACATCAGCCATTAAATTTAATTGTAATTTTTCTGCTTTTTCCTTCGTAATCGGTGCACAGACGAGTCCCCGCCCTTCTGTCACCATAAAATTAACCATCTCAGGAGTTGCTTTTTCAGCTAACGCCACAAAATCCCCTTCGTTCTCTCTATTTTCATCATCAACGACGATAATGACATTGCCTTGTTTCAGTTCTGCTATCGCTTCCTCTATTGAATCAAACATCTGTTTTTCCTCCTAATTGTTAAGAAAACCTGTCTCCCTTAAAGTTTCTAACGTAATCGATTTATGTTCTTCCGACTGATTTTTAAAAATGAGTTGATGAATGTATTTTAACAACATATCACATTCAATATTCACTTCATCCCCGACGTTTTTCATAGTTAAAATCGTCGCATCCTGTGTATGAGGAATGAGAGATATCGTAAACGTATCATCCTCAAGTCCAAAAATTGTTAATGATGTACCGTCAACACTGACAGAGCCTTTCATCATCATGAATTTCGCAAGCTCTGGATCAACTTGTATTTGAAAATATTCCGCGTTGTCTCGAGAATCTCGCTTAACGATCTTGCCAACACCGTCGACATGACCCGAAACGAAATGGCCACCAAATCTACCGTTCGCACTCATCGCCCGTTCCAAGTTAACTTTAGAGCCTATTTTTAATTGACGTAAGGCTGTATCATTAAACGTCTCTGGCATAACATCCATATCAAACTCTGTTTCCGTAAATGAAGTGACTGTTAAACAAACACCATTTACAGAAATACTATCTCCTAGTTGAACATCAGATAAAATATCTTTTGCCTCAACTTTTATGTGTAACGATTCTTTTCCTTGATTAATTTCTTTGACATTACCGACTTCCTCGATAATTCCGGTAAACATATTTAACCCTCCCCTTGACGGCTGGCGATTATTTTTAAATCATCCCCAATTCGCTCAACCTGTTTAAATTCAATTGGCACGGCATCTTTAACAAACTCCGCTCCCAAAAAATTATAAAAGGACAAGCTTTTTTCTCCACCAATTAATTTCGGCGCCATATAGAGATGAATTTCATTGAAAAGCTGTTCTTGAATAAAGGATGAATGGACTGTCGAACCACCTTCAACGTAAATGCTTAAAATTTTCCAGCGAGTGAGTTCATCCATTAATGTTTGCAAATTAATTTTGTCACCTTTTAATGGCAAAACAGTTGCATGGTCTATTTCCTCAATTTGCTTGATTTTATTTGGATCAGCTTTTTCAGTGCAGACAACAATCGTTTCTGCATCATCATTTGTTAAAACTTTAGCATGTAATGGAATAGATAATGACGTATCGAGGATGATACGAATAGGACTTATACCTCCGTGGGGCAGACGGGTTGTAAGTAGAGGATCATCTTTTAAAATCGTTTCACTTCCGACTAGAATCGCATCGTGCTTATGGCGATTCATGTGTACATCTAAACGTGACTTTTCGCTCGTAATCCATTTACTATCACCACTGTTTGCTGTCATCTTACCATCCATTGAAACAGCTGTTTTTAGTGTAATAAATGGGCGATTATTTTTCATGAAATAAAAAAATGATTGATTAATTTCTAACGCTTCTTCTTCTAAAAGACCGATTTCGACATCGATGCCTGCTTTCTTTAGCATTTCAACACCACGACCAGAAACTTTCGGATTTGGGTCTAATGTTGCAACGTAAACCTTTTTAATCCCTGCTTCAATAATCGCATTGGCGCATGGAGGCGTTTTTCCTTCATGTGAGCAAGGCTCTAGTGTTACATACATATCGGCATCTTTGGCCAAATCCCCCGCTTGATTTATCGCATGTACCTCAGCGTGAGCTTCTCCGCGAATGAGATGTGTCCCTGTTCCGACAACGACCCCATCCTTTACTATGACTGCTCCAACTGACGGATTTGGACTCGTCTGACCGATCGTTAATTTCGCTAATTGCAGTGCATGATGCATATAAAACTTGGCATTAGACAATCGTTAACCCCCCTTGTAGCTTTTTTAGTTAACGATTTTATTAAGATCCTTCTCCCATCCAGACTTTCACTGTCGGTCCTAGATTTTCACTAGGTCAACCGTATATCATAAACGGTTCGCGGACTTTGGTATATTTACCATTACCGCCGGTCGGGATTTACACCCTGCCCCGAAGAGATCAAATACTATTTTTATATCTCCAACATCCTTTTTTAAATTAATGTGCAACTGTAATTCAATTTCAATTATAATTGTATACAATTTAAAAGCAAAGTAAATAGACTTGACTTAAACGAGCATGTATCGTTACGTAGCAATAAATGATTAAATTGCGTTTAATGACTTGTTTGTGGTAATTTTATGGTAAGAAAATTGAAGGAGGAAAACAATATGAGTACACATATTGGAGCAAATAAAGGGGATATTGCAGAAACAATTTTACTTCCAGGTGACCCTTTACGTGCGAAATATATTGCTGAAACTTTTTTTGAAAACGTTACCCAATATAATGAAGTGAGGGGAATGTACGGCTACACTGGCACGTATAAAGGAGAACGCATTTCTGTTCAAGGAACTGGAATGGGAGTACCGAGTATATCAATTTATGTTAATGAATTAATTTCTGAATACGATGTTAAAAACTTCATTCGTGTCGGTTCCTCTGGGGCACTTCAAGAAGATATTAAAGTTCGTGATGTTATATTAGCTCAAACAGCAACTACAGATTCACAAATGAACCGCATGATTTTTGGTGGAATTGATTACGCGCCAACTGCAAATTTTGACCTGTTGAAAAAAGCTTATGATGCAGGCGTTGAAAAAGGGGTCAACTTGCACGTCGGTAATGTGTTTACGAGTGATAGCTTTTACCGCGATAACGCTATGGAAACCTTTAATCTTTTAGCTAAATATCGTGTTTTAGCTGTTGAGATGGAAACAACGGCACTATACACATTAGCTGCGAAATTTAACCGAAAAGCACTGTCTATTTTAACGGTCAGTGATCACATTTTAACTGGTGAAGAAACGACAGCGGAGGAAAGACAATCAACATTCAGTGATATGATTGAAATTGCTCTTGAAGCGAGTTTGAACAAATAAAAAGCTCGAGTCGCATGCCCGTTGAAATTTTTATGAGCAAATTTCGGGATTTATGATCAAGTTTTATAACGTTATGATCAAATTCACTGTATTTATGATCAAATTCACTAGGTTTATGATCAAATTCATTGTATTTATGATCAAATTGAATATGCACCATTTAAAAGGCAGGCACCAACTCATTAAAAGTTGGTGCTTTTCTTATTGTTAACCCCCTATTAAAATACAGTTGACAATCCCTCTTTATTCTTTTACGATATGAACAGAATAAGGGGGAGCAAGAATGAGACAATCATCCTTTAAAACAATCGATTTAACCTTTGGTGCAATCTTCGTTGTCCTTATGATGATTGGTGCTAACATCGTTTATTGGATTCCAGCACTTAAAATTACATATGCTGGTGGAGAAGTTCCATTAACATTACAAACGTTTTTCGCCATTTTAGCTGGCCTCCTTCTCGGTAAAAAATTAGGCGCCTTTTCAATGATCGTCTATATTGCCATCGGAATTTGCGGTGTCCCCGTATTTTCTGAAATGAAATCTGGGCCAATGCAATTATTACTTCCAACAGGTGGATTTTTACTATCATTCATTTTAGTAGCTTATGTCGCGGGTCTTGTCGTTGAAAAATTTAATAAAGAAAGTCTTTATGTTTATATAACTGGAGCGGCGATTGGGTTAATGATCAACTACGGAATCGGCACGCCGTTTATGTATTTTTCTTTAAATTACGTCGTTGAATTACCTGTTAAATTTACCGTGGCCATTTTAATGATGGTACCTTTTTTTATAAAAGATTTGGTTATTACGATGGCGATTGCTGTTATTATGCCTAAATTTATAACTCGACTACAAAAAGCATCCCTTCCAGTTGGCTTAAAAAGATAAAAATAACCTAGCTCATAATCACACCTAAAGAGTGATATCGAGCTAGGTATTTTATTATTGTCGATTTAAAATTGTTTTAGCCAATGTTCTAGCCATTATTCCAGTTGGCCCTTTAGGACCGAGATCATGCTCGCTGTCTGTGACGGCAGTCCCAGCAATATCTAAATGAACCCATGGTGTATCTTCAGCAAACTCTCCGACAAAGGCACCTGCAGTAATAGGTTGAGCCAAGCGTCCTGGTGAGTTATTTAAATCAGCGATATGACTTTTTCTAACCATTTCTTTATAATCATCGAAGTAAGGAAGCTGCCAAATTGGCTCATCGACAGCTTCTGAGGCTTCTTTTACTTCACTAAACCATTCCTCATCATTTGACAGAGCACCTGTTACCGCCGTACCTAATGCGATTAATACCCCGCCCGTTAATGTAGCCACATCGACAATTTTAGAAGCGCCGAGCTGGTTAGCGTAAGCAACAGCATCAGCCAAAACGAGACGCCCTTCCGCATCAGTGTTTCTAACTTCTATCGTCTTTCCATTTAAAGCGACGATCACATCATCTGGCTTAAAGGCTTTACCACTAATCATGTTGTCCGTAGATGCAATTAAAGCGACGACATTTTCTTTCGGCTTCAATTGGCCAATCGCATCCATCGCACCGATAACAGCAGCTGCGCCACCCATATCCATTTTCATGCCGACAATACCGTCTTTCGGTTTAATCGAATAGCCACCCGTATCAAATGTAATCCCTTTTCCAACGAGAGCAATTGGATTCTCCCACGTTTCTTTCCCTTGATATTTCATCACGATAAAACGTGGTGGTTCATCGGATCCTTGGTTGACTGCTAATAAAGCGCCCATACCAATTTGTTCAATTTTCTCTTTATCAAATATTTCAATATTTAACTCGTGTTTTTCAGCGATATTTTCGGCAAATGTCGCTAAATCTGTCGCAGTTAATAAATTACCAGGTAAATTTACTAAATGTCGTGCCACATTTGCACCACTTCCTAAAGCTAAGCCGACATTCATTCGGTCAATCATACCGTCTTCACTCGTTAAAACCGTCACCTCTGTTAATTGGTGCTTCTCATCACGGTTTGTATGATAAGTCTCTAATTTGTACGTTGCTAGGGAAAAAGCTTCACCTAACGCTTCGTAATAGTCATCCGTATTATTTTCTGGTAACACACTTTCTAATTGAAGAGCGACACTATCAATATTATCTTTAGATACTTGCTTAAAAGCTTTTCCTAATGCTTTTCTAAATTTGTTAACCGACAACTCGTTTTTCTTACCTAATCCGACGAAATAAATCCGTTTAACAGTCATTTTTCCAAATGTATGTACTTTGGAAACAGATCCGTATGAATAACTTACATCACCACTTTTAACGAGTTCATCTAAATGCTGATCTAACATGTCGTTAACGTGTAAATAATGAGCCTGGTTTTGCTTTTGGTCTTCAAACAACCCAATAATAATACCTTTAGACTCAAGCTCATTTAATGGAACATCTTTTAATTTGAACATGACTTAACCTCCATATAATGTTAAAAAAGTAGTAACAATGTGAATACTATTATTAATAATAAGTTTATCAGACATTAATCATTATTTAAAATGAAAATTGTTTTTCATTCGACTAGGAATAAGGTATGATAATACTATACTTAAAAGGTGGATCGATCTTCTATGGAAATTTTAACGAATAACCCTTTAATGATTGCTTTATTCGCTGTCATTTTTGCTCAAATCATTAAAGTCCCCATTCAATTTATCGCCACGAGGAAGATTGATTTCTCGCTTATTTTCAGTACAGGGGGCATGCCGAGTAGTCATTCTGCAGCAGTATCTGCCTTAACGACAGCGATTGCGATTGAGCACGGGTTAAACTCTCCGTATTTTGCGATATCATGTGTGCTAAGTGTTATCGTCATGTACGATGCGACAGGGGTTAGAAGACATGCGGGGGAACATGCGACAGTTTTAAACCAATTAGTGAAAGATTTTCAACGCTTTATTGAGGAAGCGAAGCATTGGCCGAAAAAAGGCGAGTTAGAAAGACAAAAGGAGCTTAAAGAATTGCTCGGACATCAGCCGATTGAAGTTTTTTTCGGCGCATTAACTGGTGTATTATTAGCAATCATTTATTACAATATAATTTAACATAGCATAAAAAAAGCTTGCTGACTAAATTAATGTCAACAAGCTTTTTTTATGACCACTTTCCATCGGGTCTAGGTTCACAAGTTATCTAAATAAACACTAAATTTTTTATTCCTCCGCCACAACAGGCACAGCTTCATTTTCAATTTGTTCCGTCCAATAAGCGATATCCGCTTCTGATACAGTCCCATCACCTTGTTCAATCACATAAACGTCGACTTCTTTTTTACCCCATTCTCGGTATACTTCCTCGACGGTATCGTAATATAAATCTATTTTCTTTCCTTTAATGGCGCCACCAATGTCTGTCACAATCCCATAACCGTAATCAGGAACATAAAGAACTGTCCCTAATGGAAACACACTTAAGTCAGCTGCAATCGTTGATAAAGAATCTCTTTGTACTTTTAAACCAGAGTACGTAATGCCGTAAAGGGGATGACCTTCACTTTTTCCAGTTGACTCGTATCCAGCCGTATACCCTGTTGCTAATACTGTTTCAACAGGAAATTGTTCAAAGGGATCGACTTCTACTTCACTCATCGCCATTAATTCTATTTCAAGTTCATCCATATTCTCCATTTCTATCATATGTGGTTTTTTAGTTAGAACAACTTCAACTTGTTCGTTCATTGATGAATATCTCACTTCATCGTCTTTAGCGGGATTGTGAAACGTCGATATGAAAAGTAACCCTAGAGCTAGTATGCTCGCACTCGTCATACATATAATAAAAAAGTTTCTCAATCGATTACGCAATTTTAACCACCTCTTGCCAAAAAGCGTAACCAGAATGAGAAACTTTTATACATTTACCTTATTAAAACATGCGATAACCACTTTTTCTTAACATTTTTATAACAATTCCTGCGACTATTGTTCCGACAAAGCCTGTGAGTAATATTGCTACGTCAACGATTTGTAAATTAATGAATGCATCCCATAAAGCTGGAAAAGAAGTACCAGGAGATGTGAAGTAATCCCAAAAACTAACATCATCTATAATAAAAATAATGATAATCGGAAAAATAATTGACATAATCCAAGTTGAGCGAAGTAACATATTTAATATAAAGGCAATACCGAAAAATAAGACGAAAAATAGTAATGCTTCAATAAATATAATTAATACTCCCAATGAAAGTCCCCCTATGTATTCCAGTTTGTCACTTTCATTATTTTATCTTATATCATTAAAAAAGCAAAGATAGTTGCACGAACTATCTTTGCTTAAATTGTGACAAAATTAATGATACATATCTAGTTTACCTTTTTTCAAGAACAATCCGATACCACCTAATTGTAATAAATAGCGGTTATCAATGATCTTCTTCATAATTGAAGCAGAGCGGCCGTATAATTTTTTACCGCCGAAAACGACACCAATCGCATCCGTATTACCTAAAGAAGCAACCGTTCCTCTAATATACGGCGTAAATCCATGAAGCTTACTGTCATTACCTTCAACTAATTGCTTTAAGTTATGTGCAGCAACCTCAGCCATTTGCGTTGCGATTTGCGCTGTTGGTGGGTAAGGTCTCCCTGTTTCTTTGTTCATAATTAACGCACAGTCACCGACAACAAAGACGTTATCATAATCTGGTGTTCTTAAGTCTTCTCTTACTTCGACTTTACCACGATTCACTTCAAAACCAGATTTTTCAACGATTGAATTACCGCGGACACCTGCTGCCCAGACGACGTTTTTCGATTTAATTTCTTCTTGCTCGCCGTCTTTTTCAACGATAATGCCATCTTCTGTACATTTCTTAATCGCTGTACCTAGTTTAAATTCAACGCCTTTTTCTTCTAAACGGTTCATTGCATATTCAACTAATTCAGGATCAAAGCCTGCTAATGCTGTTGGACCCGCTTCAACACAAACGATGCGAACTTTATCACGGTCAATATCATATTCACGGCAAAGTTCAGGAACGCGGTTTACAATTTCACCTGCATACTCAATCCCTGTAAAGCCTGCGCCACCAATCACAATCGTAATAAGCTCGTCTCTTTCTTCTTCCTGATTATTATATTGCGCGAAGTTGAAATCGATATGTTCGCGAATTAATCTTGAGCTATTAATACTCGTAATTGAAAGAGCATGTTCTTCTAATCCTTCGATACCGAACGTTGCTGTTTCGAAACCTAAAGCAACGACTAAATAATCGTAAGAAAGCTCTCCGTCTTCAAGCTGTACCGTTTGACTTTTCGGGTCAATCGAGACAACCGTATCTTGTACAAAATTGACACGATTAAAATTGACGACGTCTTTAATCGGGATGCGCACTTGATCGTGATGTAATGTTCCTGCAGCGCTTTCATGCAACCATGTCGTTTGATAATGATAATCATGCTTGTTCACTAAAGTAATATTCGCAGCATGTACTGATAATTTTTTTTGAAGCCTTACTGCAGTCATAATACCACCGTAACCTGCTCCAAGAATGACAATATTAGGTTTATCCATTTCTTATCACACCCATCCTTAGTTTTTAACATACAAAATGTATCACAAAAACAAGTTTGTGATTTTTTTCACAGAAAAGTATAAAAAATGTCATAATTCCGTAATACTTTTACTAAAATCAATCATAGAACTTTTTTATCTGTTTTTCAAGCCATAACTATGAAGTCTAATGTTTCAGAAAATTTAATGGTATTGTTGCAAATTAGTTTATCATTCATAAATTCTAATGTTATAATGGTCAATGGTGTTATGAAGTTTATTATTGGATTATTGGAGGAATTTACGTGGAGGATAAACATATACGAGATATAACAATTATAGGGGCAGGACCAGTCGGGTTATTCACGGCCTTTTATGGGGGACTTAGACAAGCAGACGTACAGATTATCGAAAGTCTTCCTCATATTGGTGGTCAACTTTCTGCTCTTTATCCAGAAAAATATATTTTTGATGCACCTGGTTTTCCTAAAATTAAAGCCCAAGAGCTTGTTGACCAATTATATGACCAAGTTAAACCGTTTAATCCAGAAATTACATTAAATCAAGCTGTACAAACGGTTGAAAAAATAGAAGAAAATTTATTTAAAATAACGACGGATCAAGACGTTCATTATACGAAAACGATTATTATTACAGCGGGTAACGGTGCCTTTGAGCCGAGAAAGCTAAAAATTGATGGAACTGAAAAATATGAAGAGACGAACTTACATTATTTCATTAAAGATATGAGTCAATTTACTAATAAAAATGTGCTAATTTGTGGGGGTGGAGATTCCGCTGTTGATTGGGCGTTAATGTTAGAGCCAATCGCTAAATCTGTCACTCTAATTCACCGTAGAGATGATTTTCGTGCTCACGAAGCAACCGTTGAACAACTAAAAGCTTCTTCGGTAACTATTTTAACACCATATGTACCAGTTGAACTGCATGGCGATGACCGAATTAATAAAGTGATTTTACAAAAAGTTAAAGCAGAAGAGACGATTGAAGTCGATGTTGATGATGTCATCGTCAACTACGGATTCATCTCATCCCTTGGTCCAATTAAAGATTGGGGATTAGACATTGAGAAAAATAGTATTGTCGTCAATAGTAAAATGGAAACGAATATAGAAGGTATTTATTCAGCTGGAGATATTTGTACTTACCCAGGAAAAGTGAAATTAATTGCTTCTGGATTTGGAGAAGGGCCAACAGCAGTAAATAACGCAAAAGTTCGAATTGATCCGAAAGCACGTGTCCAACCGAAGCATTCAACGTCAATGGCTATTTTTAATCAGTAATCATCCATCTTAACGATAAAAACTGTCTGATTTAAAAATCAAATCAGACAGTTTTTTTATTCTGTATAGTAATCCGTTACGACAAACCGATCAGAGACGTATTCAATGACCATAAAAAGAGTGTAGCTTCCGTGTAGTTCGGTTTCATTTTCTTGAATAATTAAATATGACTGTTCATCTTGCTTTTCAAACGTAAACGGTTCATGAACGTTTAAAAACGGTGGAGAACCTTGTGGAATAATATAAAGATGGCCGTCCTCTTCAATATAATATTGATCAACAAATTCGTTGACTAATTGAACGGACGCGTATTCAGCGATATATTCAACGATTTCCGTTTTAGAATTAAAATCGACGACCTTTAATTCATCATCAACATTTACAAATAGTCGTGTTTGAAAATGATCAATGATTTCCGCTGCTTCTTCCTCGCTTAAAGACATAGTTTGGCTATCCTCTGATGGATCAGGTGATGACTCATTATCATTAGGTTCTGACACAACGTCTTCTAGTTCTTGATCATCTTCCTCTTCTGCT
>CALKAL010000055.1 GCA_937983065.1 uncultured Bacillaceae bacterium
GAAGAAATTGGTGGTGAAAGCAATGAAAGCTAATGAAATTAGAGAATTAACCACTGCCGAAATTGAACAAAAAATTAAATCGTTAAAAGAAGAACTATTTAACTTACGCTTTCAACTTGCAACTGGCCAACTCGAAAACACGGTTCGTCTCCGTGAAGTGAGAAAATCAATCGCTAGACTTAAAACAGTTGTTCGTGAAAGAGAGCTCGGCATTAATAATTGAATTGAGAGGAGGTAAACCTCGATGAGTGAACGTAATTCTCGTAAAGTATATACAGGACGTGTTGTTTCAGACAAAATGGATAAAACAATTACTGTTCTTGTAGAAACGTATAAATTTCACCCGCTTTATAAAAAGCGTGTAAAATATTCTAAAAAATATAAAGCTCATGACGAAAACAATCAAGCGAAAACAGGCGATATCGTTCGCATTATGGAAACTCGCCCATTATCAGCTACAAAAAGATTTCGCTTAGTAGAAGTCATTGAAGAAGCTGTCATAATATAATAGTTCGGTCGGTATAAAGCCGAAGGGAGGTAACAATTCCTATGATCCAACAAGAGACAAAATTAAAAGTTGCAGATAACTCTGGTGCTCGTGAAGTATTAACGATAAAAGTTTTAGGTGGAACCGGACGTAAAACGGCTAATATTGGTGATGTTATCGTTTGTTCAGTCAAACAAGCAACACCAGGAGGCGTTGTTAAGAAAGGTGAAATCGTCAAAGCAGTTATCGTTCGTTCTAAGAGTGGTGTACGCCGTAAAGATGGTTCGTATATCCGCTTTGATGAAAATGCGGCAGTTATTATTCGTGATGATAAAAGCCCACGGGGAACACGTATTTTCGGTCCAGTAGCTCGTGAACTACGAGAAAAACAATTTATGAAAATTGTATCACTAGCTCCTGAAGTATTATAAATGCAAAATTTAACCTTCAGAGGAGGTGCACGATTCATGCATGTAAAGAAAGGCGATAAAGTTAAAGTCATTACAGGTAAAGATAAAGGCAAAGAAGGGGTCATTTTAGAAGCGTTCCCTAAAAAACAACGTGTTGTTGTAGAAGGGGTAAACGAAGTTAAAAAACATGCAAAACCTTCGCAAGACAACCCACAAGGTGGAATTTTGACGCAAGAAGCAGCCATTCACGTCTCTAACGTGATGCCCGTTGATCCGAAAACAGGTGAACCAACCCGTGTTGGTTATGAAGTACGTGATGGAAAGAAAGTGCGCATTGCTAAAAAATCTGGTGAGCCTTTAGATAAATAGTCTAGCGTTGAAAGGAGGTCTATTTAGATGAACGATCTAAAAAAGAAATATCAAGAAGAAATCGTTCCAAGTTTAGTTGAAAAATTTAATTATAGTTCAGTAATGCAGGCGCCAAAAGTAGAGAAAGTTGTTGTGAACATGGGTGTTGGAGATGCCGTTCAAAACTCTAAAGCGCTTGACAATGCTGTTGAAGAACTAGCTTTAATTACTGGTCAAAAACCAACCATTACACGTGCGAAAAACTCAATCGCAGGATTCCGTTTACGTGAAGGAATGCCAATTGGAGCAAAAGTTACGTTACGTGGTGACCGGATGTATGATTTTCTACAAAAGTTAATTGCTGTTGCTCTTCCACGAGTTCGTGATTTCCGTGGAGTCTCACCGAAAGCATTTGATGGTCGTGGTAACTATACATTAGGTGTTAGAGAACAACTGATTTTCCCAGAAGTGAATTACGATAAAGTGAATAAAGTTCGTGGTATGGATATCGTAATTGTTACGACTGCTGATACAGATGAAGAGGCTCATGAGTTATTATCTCAATTCGGAATGCCTTTTAGACAGTAATTTTAAATAAGGAGGGAAAATTGTGGCTAAAAAATCAATGATCGCAAAGCAAAAACGTAAACAAAAATATCAAGTGCGTGAATATACTCGATGTGAACGTTGCGGTCGTCCGCACTCCGTTATTCGCAAATTTAAATTATGCCGAATTTGTTTCCGTGAATTAGCTCACGCAGGGCAAATTCCAGGCGTTAAAAAAGCAAGCTGGTAAACTTGATTTTGGGAAGGAGGTAATGTATAAATGATGACTGATCCAATAGCAGATTTGCTAACAAGAATTCGTAATGCAACGACGGTGAGACATGAACAGTTAGAAGTACCTGCTTCTAAGCTGAAAAGAGACATTGTTGACATTTTAAAACGTGAAGGTTACATTCGCGATTATGAATATATTGAAGATGATAAACAAGGTGTTTTACGTTTATTTCTAAAATACAGTCCCAATAATGAACGTGTCATTACTGGAATTAAAAGAATAAGTAAACCAGGCCGAAGAGTTTACGCAAAAGCTGATGAGCTACCACGCGTATTAAATGGCTTAGGTGTTGCTGTTGTTTCGACTTCTAAAGGTGTATTAACGGATAAAGAAGCTCGCGAACAATCAGTAGGTGGAGAAATAGTTGCATATATTTGGTAATAGTTACCGAAAGTCAGGAGGTGTACGATATGTCACGTATTGGATTAAAACCCATTGAACTTACTAATGGTGTAGAAATAAAACAAGACGGCAATACGATTACAGTAAAAGGCCCAAAAGGCGAATTACAACGTCAATTACATGAAGAAATGATTGTAAAAGTTGAAGATAATACAGTGTTAGTAGAGCGTCCTACAGAAAGTAAAGAACACCGATCGTTACACGGAACAACGAGAAGCTTAGTTCATAATATGGTTGAAGGTGTAACGAAAGGGTTTGAAAAAGCATTAGAAATTAGTGGGGTTGGATACCGTGCTCAAATGCAAGGTAACAAACTAGTCGTTAATGCTGGTTACTCTCATCCAGTTGAAATAGGACCAATCGAAGGCATTGAAATTGAATGCCCATCTAACACCAGAATTGTCGTTAAAGGAATCGACAAAGAGAAAGTCGGCGCTGTTGCAGCGAATATTCGTGCGATTCGTAAACCTGAGCCTTATAAAGGTAAAGGAATTCGTTATGAAGACGAATATGTCCGTCGTAAAGAAGGTAAAACGGCTAAATAATATCCGTTAAAAGACAGAAAGGAGTGACCTGAATGATTACGAAGCCAGATAGAAATGCGGTTCGTAAAAAACGTCATCAACGTGTTCGACGCAAATTGTCCGGAACGAATGAGCGTCCACGTCTAAATATTTATCGTTCAAACAAGCATATATATGCACAGCTTATCGATGATGAAAAAGGCGTTACAGTAGCGAGTGCCTCAACGGTTGACAAAGACTTAAATGCTAATAGTACAGGAAGTGAAGATGCAGCTAAACAAGTTGGGGAATTAATTGCTAAACGTGCTGTAGAAAAAGGTTATAAATCAGTTGTATTTGATCGCGGAGGTTACTTATATCACGGTCGTGTCAAAGCTTTAGCTGAAGCGGCACGTGAAGCGGGATTAGAATTTTAATTAACGAATAAAGGAGGGACATTCATTGAGTAGTTTAATTGATGCTAGCAAGTTAGATATAGAAGAACGTGTAGTCACAGTTAATCGTGTAGCTAAAGTTGTTAAAGGAGGACGTCGCTTTCGCTTTACAGCTTTAGTCGTCGTTGGAGATCGAAACGGACATGTCGGGTTCGGTACTGGTAAAGCACAGGAAGTACCAGATGCGATTAAAAAAGCTATTGAAGACGGTAAGAAAAACTTAATTAAAGTACCTATCGTTGGAACGACTATTCCGCATGAAATTATCGGAGAGTTCGGCGGCGGAAATGTTTTATTAAAACCTGCCCTTGAAGGTACAGGGGTTATTGCAGGCGGACCAGTCCGTGCGGTATTAGAGCTTGCAGGTATTAGTGATATTTTATCTAAATCTTTAGGCTCAAGCACCCCAATCAACATGGTTCGTGCTACAATAGAAGGATTAAATGAATTAAAAACTGCAGAGGAAATTGCTAAATTACGTGGCAAATCAGTTGAAGAACTGTTAGGGTAAGGAGGGATATACAAATGGCTAATAAATTAGAAATTACCCTCACTCGAAGTGTGATCGGCAGAAAAAAGGATCAAAAAGATACAGTTGAAGCTTTAGGATTAAAAAAGATTCGTCAATCGGTTGTATTAGATGATACGCCACAAATTAGAGGTATGATTAATAAAGTATCTCACCTCGTATCAGTTAAAGAAGCTTAATGGAAAGAAACGTTAAGAGGAGGTGCTTGTATGAAACTTCACGAATTAAAAAGTGCAGAAGGATCTAGAAAGAAAAGAAACCGTGTCGGTCGTGGAATGGCATCAGGAAACGGTAAAACTTCCGGTCGAGGACATAAAGGTCAAAAGGCTCGTTCTGGTGGCGGGGTTCGTCCAGGTTTTGAAGGTGGACAAATGCCATTATTCCAACGTTTACCGAAACGAGGATTTACAAATATAAATCGTAAAGACTACTCAATCGTCAATCTGGAAAAGTTAAATCAGTTTGATGAAGGAACAGAAGTCACTCCTGAACTATTAGTAGAATCAGGTGTTATTAGCAAAGTAAATACTGGTGTAAAAATTTTAGGAAATGGAACTGTGGAGAAAAAATTGACTGTTAAAGCTCATAAATTCTCTGCTTCCGCAAAAGAAGCAATTGAAAAAGCAGGCGGTCAAACTGAGGTGATTTAATGTTTCAGACATTTGCGAACTTTTTTCGAGTCGCTGATTTAAGACGAAAAATCTTTTTCACCCTTGCTGTACTAATCGTATTCCGTTTAGGATCATTCATACCCGTTCCATTTACTAACAAAGATGCGCTTAACTTTTGGAATGACGTGAATGCTTTCGGATTTATCGATACGTTTGGCGGTGGAGCATTAAGCCAGTTCTCGATATTTGCAATGGGTATCTTCCCTTATATTACTGCAATGATTATTATGCAGCTTTTACAAATGGATGTCGTACCTAAATTTGCAGAGTGGAGAAAACAAGGTGAAGTAGGTCGTCGTAAATTAGCACAATTTACGCGTTATGGAACAGTTGTTTTAGCTTTTATCCAAGCAATTGGTATGTCAATTGGGTTTAACTACATGTCAGACGGAACATTAATTGTTAATCCAAATTTCATGACGTATTTAATTATTGCTGTCGTACTAACAGGTGGAACGACATTTTTAATGTGGCTTGGTGAGCAAATAACTGAGTACGGTGTAGGAAACGGAATATCAATTATTATTTTCGCAGGTATTATCGCAGGTATTCCTAACGCACTCAACCAATTGTATGAACTATATATAGCTGATGCTGGTGACCAGTTATTTTTAAATATCGTCATCTTAGCTATTATTTTACTCGTTATTGTCGCAGTCATTGTCGGAGTTATTTTCATCCAGCAAGCGACACGTAAAATTCCGATTCAATATGCTAAAAGAACGGTTAATCGTTCACCAGTTGGAGGACATTCAGCTCACTTACCGTTAAAGGTTAACGCAGCAGGAGTTATTCCAATTATTTTCGCAATTTCATTTATTATCGCACCTCAGACGATTGCGGGATTCTTTGAAGGTAACCAATTTGCATCGACTGTAGCCTATATTTTTGACTACACGAATCCAATTGGAATGGTTATTTATGTCGGATTAATCATTGCCTTCACTTACTTTTACACCTTTGTTCAAGTTAACCCTGAACAAATGGCGGAAAACTTGCAAAAACAAGCGGGATACGTCCCTGGAATTCGCCCAGGTAAAAACACAGAGACTTATTTACGTCGTGTGATGTACCGTTTAACGTTTGTTGGAGCATTATTTTTAGCAGTCGTATCTATTTTCCCGATTATTTTAGGGTCGATTGCTAATTTACCAGCAGCGGTGCAAATCGGTGGAACGAGTTTACTGATTGTTGTTGGTGTAGCTTTAAATACGATGAAACAATTAGAAAGTCAATTAGTGAAACGTCATTATCGAGGTTTTATTAAATAGACGTTCTAATATGTAATATGAGAGCGAGGGGAAGATATGAATCTTATATTAATGGGGCTACCTGGAGCAGGAAAAGGAACCCAAGCAGAAAAAATCGTTAATAAATATGCGATCCCTCATATCTCAACTGGAGATATGTTCCGTTCTGCGATAAAAGAAGGAACAGAATTAGGAAAAGAAGCCAAAACATATATGGATGAAGGACGACTCGTACCAGATTCTGTAACGATCGGAATAGTGAAGGAACGTCTAAGTAAACCAGATTGTAAAAATGGCTTTTTGCTAGACGGATTTCCGAGAACTGTTCCACAAGCTGAGGCACTTGATTCGTTATTAAACGACCTTAACACAAATATCGATTTTGTATTCCATATAAATGTGCCTGAAAAAGTGCTAATCGACAGACTAACAGGTAGAAGAATTTGTCCAGAATGTGGTGCCACTTACCATGTTGAATACAATCCACCTAAAGTAGAAGGTGTTTGTGACAAGGACGGAAAAGAGTTGATCCAACGAGATGATGATAGTGAAGATACGGTAAAAAACCGTTTAGGCACTTATATTGAACAAACGAAGCCACTATTATCATTTTATGAAGAAAAAGGATCGTTGAAAGAGATTAAAGGCGACCAACATATCGATGAGGTGTTTCATCAAATAGAACAAACTATTGGAGGCCTTCTCAAATGATCATTTTAAAAACTCCGCGGGAAATTGATATTATGCGAGAAGCCGGTAAAATTGTTGCTTTGACCCATGAAGAGTTAAAAAAACATGTAAAACCGGGAATTACAACGAAAGAATTAGACCGAATAGCTGAAGAGTTTATTCAAAGTAAAGGTGCGACACCATCCTTCAAAGGGTATAATGGATTTCGTGGTAGCATTTGTACGTCAGTTAATGAGGAACTCGTCCACGGTATTCCAGGAAATCGCACGTTGAAAGAAGGCGATGTCATAAGTATTGATATCGGCGCAAACTATAACGGCTATCACGGGGATTCAGCATGGACATATCCCGTTGGTGAGATAGATGAGGAAACTAAGAAGCTTCTTGAAGTAACTGAAGCGTCGTTATATGAAGGTATTAAACAAGTGAAGCCAGGCCATCGCCTAACCGATATTTCCCATGCGATTGAATCGTATGTTAATCCATACGGCTATACAATCGTTCGTGAATACGGAGGGCATGGGATCGGGCAAGGACTTCATGAAGATCCGCATATTTCTAATTTCGGTCCTCCGAATAAAGGGCCGAGATTGAAAGAAGGAATGGTTTTAGCAATCGAGCCGATGGTAAACCTAGGCGAACGCTATGTTAAAACGCTAAGTGACCAATGGACAGTCGTAACTGAAGATGGGAAAAACTGCGCCCATTTTGAACATACTGTAGCTGTGACAAAAGACGGCTATGAAATTTTAACGAAGATTTAACTGAAGGTGATGACGATTGGTCGACGGAGAGTTTGAAGTCCCGAAGTTGGCCACGTAGCTATAATCATGAGTTATCGTGATAAAAAGATCAGTCATTCAAAAAGGGGTAACTATTTGAATCAATTGATCCGCTCACAAGTCGTGAACTTCGCTTCGCAATATCAAAATTTGTTGACGAACGGTTGACAGATTGAAAGAAGGGAGATTCTCTCTATGGCGAAAGAAGACGTTATTGAAATGGAAGGTACGGTGCTAGAAACTTTACCGAATGCGATGTTTAAAGTTAAACTTGAAAACGATCATGAAATTTTAGCCCATGTTTCTGGGAAAATTCGTATGCATTTTATCCGTATCTTACCTGGAGATAAGGTAACTGTTGAAATGTCACCTTATGACTTAACAAGAGGTCGAATCACTTACCGTTATAAATAATAAATACTCCGCTCTAAAGGAGGTAAAGGAAATGAAAGTAAGACCATCTGTAAAACCAATTTGTGAAAAATGTAAAATTATCCGCCGTAAAGGGCGCGTTATGGTAATTTGTGAAAATCCAAAGCATAAGCAAAAACAAGGTTAATCTTAAAGGAGGTGCAAGTCTCAATGGCTCGTATAGCAGGAGTAGACATACCGCGTGACAAACGTATTGTCATCGCATTAACGTACGTATATGGAATTGGTAAACCGAATGCTCAAAAAATCTTACAAGATGCTGGGGTTAATGAAGATACACGGGTACGTGATTTAACCGAAGAAGAATTAAGTAACATTCGTCGTGAAGTAGACAAATACAATGTTGAAGGAGACCTTCGTCGTGAAGTTTCTTTAAACATTAAACGTCTAATCGAAATCGGTTCTTACAGAGGTATCCGCCATCGTCGTGGATTACCAGTTAGAGGACAAAAAACGAAAAACAATGCGCGTACTAGAAAAGGCCCAGGTCGTGCAATTGCAAATAAGAAAAAATAGTAAAGGAGGTTAGTTAACTCATGGCTAAAAACACATCAACACGTAGAAAACGTCGTGTGAAAAAGAATATTGAATCTGGTGTTGCACACATTCGTTCAACATTTAACAATACGATCGTTACGATTTCAGATGTAAACGGAAATGCTGTTTCTTGGAGTAGCGCAGGGGCGTTAGGATTTAAAGGTTCCCGTAAATCAACACCTTTTGCAGCTCAAATGGCAGCAGAGGTTGCAGCAAAAACGGCTCAAGAAAGTGGCATGAAAACAGTCGACGTTGCTGTTAAAGGTCCAGGAGCTGGTCGTGAAGCGGCAATTCGTTCGTTACAAGCAGCAGGATTAGAAATTACATCAATCATCGATGTGACACCTGTCCCTCATAATGGATGCCGTCCACCAAAGCGTCGTCGTGTTTAATCAATAGTATATAATTTGTATCACTGTCTATAATGGGATATGATAAGAGAATAAGCTTTTACATCGTGCGGAGACGATTATAAGAGTTGTGCTTGATTAGTTTCGGCGGTACATGATGTATCGTCGATGTTTCGACGTTTTGAAGGAGGGTTTGTGGATGATTGAAATTGAAAAGCCTAAAGTGGAAACAGTAGAAGTTAGTGAAGATGTGACGTTTGGTAAGTTTGTTATAGAACCACTAGAGCGCGGATACGGGACAACGGTCGGAAATGCCCTACGTCGTATATTACTATCTTCCCTTCCAGGAGCAGCAGCAACTTCAGTGCAAATCGAAGGTGCTTTACATGAGTTTTCTACTTTAGATAATGTTGTAGAAGATGTCACAACGATTGTTTTAAATATTAAACAATTAGCACTGAAAATTTACTCTGATGAGCCAAAAACATTAGAAATTGATGCTCAAGGTGAAGGTGAAATTACAGCTAAAGATATACAACATGATAGTGATGTTGAAATTTTAAATCCTGATTTAAAAATTGCAACGATATCAGGAAACGGTAAGCTGAACATGAAAATTTTCGCTGAAAGAGGTCGAGGCTATCGTCCAGCTGAATTAAATAAGCATGATGATCAGCCTATTGGCGTTATTCCAATTGATTCAATCTTCACACCGGTAAAACGATGCACTTATCAAGTTGAGAATACGCGTGTCGGTCAAGATACGAATTTTGATAAATTAACGTTTGACGTGTGGACAAATGGAAGTCTTCGTCCAGAAGAAGCCATTTCCCTCGGTGCTAAAATCTTTACAGAGCATTTGAACGTGTTTGTTAATTTAACAGACGAAGCAAAAAATGCGGAGATTATGGTAGAAAAAGAGGAAGACCAAAAAGAAAAAGTGTTAGAAATGACGATTGAAGAGCTAGATCTTTCTGTTCGTTCTTACAACTGTTTAAAACGTGCAGGAATTAATACGGTTCATGAACTAACACAAAAAACTGAAGAAGATATGATGAAAGTTCGTAATCTAGGACGGAAATCATTAGATGAAGTGAAAAATAAACTAGCTGAATTAAACTTAAGTTTACGAAAAGACGATTAATCATCAATTCGGCTTATACATCATTCCTAAGTGAAGGAGGTTTAGAGAATGGCTAAAACAAAGTTAGGTCGTACGACTGATCAGCGCATTGCATTGTTACGAAATTTAGCGACGGACTTAATTGTCCATGAGCGAATCGAAACGACCGAGGCAAAGGCAAAAGCCCTTCGTCCAGTCGTTGAAAAAATGATTACTCTCGGTAAGCGTGGAGATCTTCATGCTCGCCGTCAAGCAGCTGCATATATTAGAAAAGTAGATGCGGATGAAGAAGGAACAGAAGACGCACTACAAAAATTATTCTCTGATCTTGCTCCTCGTTTTGAAGATCGTCAAGGTGGATACACACGTATTTTAAAACTTGGCGAGCGTCGTGGAGACGGAGCGAAAAAGGTAATCATTGAATTTGTCGACTAATTGAATGATCAACTTATTAAGGGGTGTTCAGCTTCCAAACTGTTGGAAACTGTGCCCTTTTTTTGTGCAACAAATCGAAGTGAAAAACGTGACGATATTTTGTGCTAAAATATAGTTTGAGTCTATTTCCTAGGAAATAATTTATAGGTGGCTATAAATAATGATAAAATTAAACAATGTTTCTTTTAAATATAGTGAAGAGGCGACTCCTGTCGTTAAACAATTATCTTTAACGATTCATGAGGGGGAGTGGGTTTCTTTAGTCGGTCATAATGGCTCAGGGAAATCAACCGTTGCTAAATTGATGAATGGGTTACTTTTACCTGCAGAAGGCACGATTTTAATAGATAATATGGAGCTCAATGAGTCGACGATTTGGGAAGCGCGCAAAAAAATTGGGATGGTGTTTCAAAATCCAGAAAACCAATTTGTTGGGACGACGGTGATGGATGATGTCGTTTTCGGGTTGGAAAACCTCGGCATTAAAAAAGACGAGATGGAAAAGAGAATGATAGATAGTTTAAAGCTTGTCGGAATGTTAGATTACAAGCTCCACGAACCTCACCGTCTTTCAGGAGGCCAGAAGCAACGCGTAGCAATTGCTGGCGTTTTAGCGATCATGCCAGATGTTATCATTTTTGATGAAGCATCGACCATGTTAGACCCTAACGGAAAAAAAGAGCTTATTCAAACGATTAAACAGCTCCGTAAAGAAAGAGATTTAACGATGATTACAATTACTCATGATTTGAATGAAGTTGCTCATACAGACCGAGTCGTTGCTCTTAACGAAGGGGAGAAATGGTTCGATGGTAGCCCGAGGGAGTTATTCAAAAAATACGATGAATTAAGTGAGATCGGATTACTTCCTCCATTTACGACAGAATTAGCTCGTGTACTGAAAGCGAATCAAATTCATTTAACCGAAGAGCCGTTAAATTATAAGGAATTGGTGGATCAGCTATGGACATTGTATTTAAAAACGTAAACTACATCTATCAACAAAAAACCCCCTTTGCCCATCATGCGTTAAAAGATATTTCTTTTAACATAAAGAAAGGGTCATTTACAGCGATTATCGGCCACACAGGTTCAGGGAAATCGACATTAATTCAACAATTAAACGGAATTATTCGCCCGACATCAGGGGAAATTCAAATTGGGCCTTATCTATTGACGAATGAAAAAAATAAAGAGATTAAACAATTAAGGCAACATATCGGAATCGTTTTCCAATACCCTGAGCATCAGCTTTTTGAAGAGACCGTTAAGAAGGATATTTTGTTTGGCCCGAAAAATTTCGGATTAAAACGAACGGATGATGATTTAGTTGAAGTGCTCCAGCATGTCGGCTTAGAACCACATTTTTTAGAGAGGTCTCCGTTTGAATTAAGTGGTGGTCAAATGAGGCGGGTTGCTATAGCGAGCATTCTTATTTCGCGCCCAAGTGTCCTCGTGTTAGACGAACCGACAGCAGGACTTGATCCTCATGGAAAACATCATATGATGGAGCTATTTCACCATTTACATAAAGAAAATGACCAGACGACGATATTAGTTACCCACGATATGGAGGATGCGCTCCGATATGCGGATCAAGTCGTCGTATTAAATAAAGGATCTGTTGAAATGATAGATCATCCACACGTCATTTTTAAACAACAAGAAAAATTAAAGGAGCTCGGATTAGATGTTCCTGAAATCGTAGAAAGTTTAATTTATATGCAGGACCGACTCGGCTTTTCTTTTCAAGGAACAGACTATACAGCGCAATCGATTGGAAAAGCACTTTCAAATTGGTTAAAGGAAGGTGCGAAGATTGAGTGAATCATTTATTGTTGGAAGATATGTCCCGGGTGATTCGTTCGTTCATCGACTCGATCCGCGGTTAAAAATATTTATCGTTTTTATTTACGTTATTATAGTTTTTACGGCAGAAACATTTCAAAGCTACCTCGTTTTATTCATTTTCGCATTATTAAGTGCGTTTATTACGCGGATTAAATGGTCGTTTATTATTAAAGGGTTAAAGCCAATTTGGTTCATCATTATTATCACGTTTTTATTACACATTTTACTTACACGGGACGGCGAGGTTTTATTTTCCGTATTCGGTTTTGCGATTTATAAGGAAGCTGTCTTACAAGCGATTGAAATAACGGCACGACTTTTTCTACTCATTTTTGTAACGACGATTATGACGTTGACGACGACACCGATTGAACTGACCGATGCGATTGAATTTATATTAAAACCGCTAAATAAAGTAAAATTTCCTGTTCACGAATTAGCATTAATGATGTCGATTTCACTCCGATTTATTCCGACATTAATGCAGGAGACTGAAAAAATTTCAAAAGCACAAGCATCTAGGGGTCTTGATGTAACGACAGGTCCGATTAAAGAACGGGTAAAAGCAATTATTCCATTGTTAATCCCGCTTTTTGTCAGTGCGTTTAAACGGGCTGAGGAGTTAGCCGTTGCGATGGAAGCGAGGGGCTACCAAGGTGGAGTAGGTCGAACGAAATTCCGCGAATTCACGTTGAAAAACATAGATTATTTAACGATGGTCATTTTCGCATTTGTCATCATTTTATTCTTTTTATTAAGAACGTAATGGAGGTAGGCTAATGGAGCGGCTAAAACTAACGATTTCATACGACGGCACATTTTTTTCCGGTTACCAAGTGCAACAAAATCAACGGACCGTGCAGTCGGAAATTGAAGCAGCGTTACAAAAAATGCATAAGACACCTGTTAAAATATACAGCTCTGGTAGAACGGATAGTCAAGTTCATGCATTAGGTCAAGTTATCCATTTCGATACACCATTACAGCTAGGGGAGCAGCATTGGTTAAACGCTTTAACGACGCTACTTCCAGACGATATTCAAATTGTCACTGTTGAAAAAGTTGATTCGAGCTTTCATGCGCGAATTGATGCGGTGAAGAAAACGTATCGCTACATCGTCTTAAACGATCAAAAGAAGGATATTTTTAATCGTCATTATGAGTGGCATGTGCCCCGAGATTTAAATGTTGAAAAAATGCAACGAGCAGCGGAATTAATAGTCGGCACCCATGATTTCTCTGCTTTTTGTGCATCGAAAACGAACGTCATCGGAAACAAAACCCGGACGATTTATCGACTCGATGTATGGAAGGAGCAGCACCGGGTATATTTTGAAATAACAGGTGATGGATTTTTAACACATATGGTACGGATTATTGTCGGAACTCTTGTGGAAATCGGGCTTGGAAAAAAGACGGAAAGTTGTATTCCTGATGCGTTCCTGACGTTAAAACGGCAACATCTCGGGATGACGGCTCCAGGCCACGGATTGTATTTAAAAGAAGTCTCGTATTAACAAAAACCGAACATTATAATAAAAAAGTAAATTAATATTACGTGAATTACTGTTTTTATTGCAAATAAATAAGAAGATGGTATAATAAAACCATAAAATACGAATACTAATGACCCTCATATAATCTTAGGGATATGGCCTAAAAGTTTCTACCCAGTTGCCGTAAACGACTGGACTATGAGGGAAGTAAGCTGAACTGATGCTTATTCTTTTAGTCCGTCATTTGTGCAGATTGCTTTCCTCATTTTTGGGAGCAGTCTGCTTTTTTATTGCTTTTAAGTTAAAACTAAAAGAGGTGAAGAATAATGATAAAAGTTGGAGTTTTAATGGGAAGTACGTCAGATTGGGAGACGATGAAACAGGCATGCCATATGTTAGATGAAATCGGTATTCCGTATGAAAAGGAAGTCGTCTCAGCCCATCGTACCCCAGACAAACTATTCGCTTATGCAAAGAATGCAAAAGACCGGGGCATTAAAGTCATTATCGCTGGTGCAGGAGGAGCGGCGCATTTACCAGGGATGCTTGCATCAATGACGAATGTTCCGATAATCGGTGTTCCTATTCAATCAAAGGCTTTAAACGGGCTAGACTCTCTCTTATCAATCGTGCAAATGCCAAAGGGGATTCCAGTAGCGACCGTTGCAATTGGTGAAGCGGGAGCCGTTAATGCTGGTTTATTAGCAGCTCAAATGATAGCAACTGAGGATGAGACTATTTTTAAACGATTAGAAGATTATCGAGAAAAATTAATAGATAAAGTGAATGAAAGTAATGAGGAGCTTAAACGATGGTAAACACGATTTATCCCCCAATAACAATCGGTATTTTAGGTGGCGGGCAGCTCGGAAGAATGATGGCCATTTCAGCGAAGGAAATGGGTTATAAAGTTGCTGTATTAGATCCGATACCGAATTCACCGACAGGGCAAATTGCTGATTTTGAAATCGTAGCTGAATACGATGATATTGAAAGTGCTAAACAATTAGTCGACGTATCCGATGTCATAACCTATGAATTCGAAAATGTCGATGTTGACGTTTGTCGTTTTATTGAGAGTTCTGGAAAATTGCCCCAAGGAAGTCACTTAATCGACATAACGCAGGATCGGGCGAAGGAAAAAGAAGCGATTGTTAAAAGTGGTGCAAAGACAGTCCCTTACGCCGTCATTTCAAATAAAGATGATTTAATCGAAACGAGTAAAAACCTCGGTTTCCCAGTCGTCGTTAAAACTCGGCAAGGGGGATATGACGGAAAAGGGCAAGTAATTGTCAACTCGGAAGAAGATATCGATAAAGCCTTGCCGTTAATCAATGAAAAACCTTGTATTGTAGAAAAATTTATCGATTTTCAAAAAGAAATATCTATCATCGTGCACCGCTCAACGACGGGGGAATTATTCAGTTTTCCTGTTTCTGAAAACATCCATATTGACCATATTTTAATTCAATCGATTGTCCCCGCTCGAATTGATGAAGGAATCGCTAAGGAAGCCAAAAAAATAGCTGAACAGCTAGCTACATCTATTAATATGATCGGAACATTAGGTGTCGAAATGTTTTTAACGGCTGAAGGGGAAATTTTTATTAATGAAGTTGCCCCAAGGCCTCATAATTCTGGCCACTATACGATTGATGGGTGTACCCACTCCCAGTTTGATCAACATATTCGGGCGATTTGTGGTTTGCCGCTTGGAGAAGGGATATTACATCATAAAGTCGTTATGATGAACATTTTAGGTGAGCATTTAGATGACGTGTTAACAAAACTCCCCCAATTCCATCAAGCTAAGCTTCATTTGTACGGAAAAGAAGAAGTTAAAACAGGACGGAAAATGGGTCATATAAATTTTGTAAATAATCAAGTTGACGAAACGATGCAACAAATTAAAGCAACAGAAATTTGGAGGGATTTGCCGTGATCAAACGTTATACACGAGATGAAATGGGACAAATTTGGACCGATGAAAATAAATATCGAGCTTGGTTAGAAGTTGAAATATTAGCTTGTGAAGCGTGGGCTGAACTTGGGGTCATTCCGAAAGAAGACGTCGAACTCATTCGAAAAAATGCAGATTTTAATATTGAACGAATTGAACAAATTGAAGCAGAAACGAGACATGATGTCGTCGCTTTTACCCGAGCAGTTTCCGAGACGTTAGGTGAGGAAAGAAAATGGGTCCATTACGGATTAACGTCAACGGATGTCGTTGATACGGCGATGAGTTATTTAATTAAACAGGCAAATACCCTCATTCGAAAAGGATTAGAACGGTTTATCGATATTCTTGCTGAAAAAGCGAAGGAACATAAATATACCGTCATGATGGGTAGAACGCATGGGATTCATGCCGAACCGACAACATTTGGATTAAAACTTGCGCTTTGGTATGAGGAAATGAAACGAAATCTTGAACGGTTTGATCAAGCAGCAAAAGGGATCGCTTATGGAAAAATATCTGGTGCTGTCGGAACTTATGCGAATATCGATCCTTTTGTTGAAAAATACGTTTGCGATAATCTCGGCTTAAAGCCTGCACCGATTTCAACACAAACGTTACAACGAGATCG
>CALKAL010000056.1 GCA_937983065.1 uncultured Bacillaceae bacterium
AGACTTTGAATTAGCGTAACTATTAATTTTTACTTAAATCCCCTTCCCTCTCCCCATCTCCAACCTTTATCATTTCACAACTATTCATTTCATAGTAAAATGAGCGTTAGACGTCTTAGAAAAAGGAGAAAAGAGATGAATTTACTTAATCAACTACCGAGCCACATTACGGAGCTTATAGATGAACATAAAAATCATTCAAACACTACTTACGAGCACCTCATACGTGATGCAGGGTACATTCCGAGTGATGATAATGTGCTCAACGATGCGATCGTCGCTTTATCTCAAGGGAAAAACATATTGCTTAAGGGCCCGACTGGTTCAGGGAAAACGAAAATGGCGGAGACACTCTCATCCCTTTTTAACCAGCCGATGTTTAGTGTTAACTGCTCGGTTGATTTAGATGCGGAAAGTTTTCTCGGGTTTAAAACGATTAATTATAAAGATGGCAAGCAAGTGATTGATTTTGTGCCGGGGCCGCTTACTGAAGCGATGAATCATGGGCATTTTTTATATATTGACGAAATAAATATGGCTAAGCCTGAGACATTGCCGATTATTAATGGGGTGCTTGATTACCGGCGGACAATTACGAATCCCCTTACGAATGAAATCATTGAGGCGAGGGAAGGCTTCAATGTCATTGCTGCGATTAATGAAGGGTATATTGGAACGACCCGACTGAATGAAGCGCTGAAAAACCGATTCATCGTCTTTGATGTGCCGTACATTCAAGGGGAAAAACTAAAAAATTTAATTGAAACGAATACGAAGCTTAACAATAAAGCACTAATTGATGCGTTCGTACAGCTATCAAGGGACCTCATTGAAGCAAGTCATCAAGGTAAAATATCAGAAGATGCCGCAAGTATTCGGGCCCTCCTTGATGCTTGTGATTTAGCGGCTGTCATTCCTCCAAAACGGGCGATTTTAAGAGCTATTATCGATAAATTAGAGGATGACGTGGAAAAGGAAGTCGTTAAAAGCTTAACGGAAATGTTATTCGATTGAAGGTGGAAAGATGTATTACAATCCAGTCATTAATGCACGAACGTTTCAAGAGCTTCAAAATATGACGACGATTCTTTCAAGGCAACCGAAACTGATCTTTGATTTTCAATACGGTTCTACGATTGACGTTCAAAATAACACACTAACCGCCAGCCGTTTTTGGCGAAATTATGATGACGATATTGAAAAAACAGGCTATAAAACAGACGTGCTGCTGCGGAGTTTAGGGACGTTTTTTCATACATCAATGAAGGAATGGAAAAGAACAGAACAACAAATCGCACAATCAACAATACCGAATTTCCACACGCAGCTTTTTACCCTTCTTGAAGATTTAAGATTGGAAGAGTTAATTCGAAGAGAGCGCAGGGGAACCCGTCATTGGTTTGATTTAAGGAAAAAAGTTTATACCCACTATTTTGAAACCCAGCTTGAAACGAATATTTTGCGTAATTTTAAAACGGATGAACTTTTCTGTTTAATTTATTTAACGGTAACAGCAAGCAGTCCGTTCATCGATTTTCCGAACGCAAACACCGAGCAAGTTGAAACAATGAAACGTCTTCACCCGTTGTTAATCGAAACTTATGAGGCGACAGCGACGAAAGACATTCGCATCATAACAGAAAATATCGCAAGCATCGCTCAACATCATTATTCAGACTCCATTAACACCTATTTTGTCGCACCCGTTAAAAATGATGCCTTTGTCAATTCGGATTGGCTCGTTGATCATTTAAGACGCGCCGATGAATTAAGCCAAGATGATCGGGAACTCCTAGACGATGAAAAGGAAATTATTAATGAAAAATTTTCAACATGGCATCGGGAAAATGAAAACAAAGACCGAAGCCAGAGCTTTTTACGCTATGAACTGGAGCACGGAACAAAGACAAATTTATTAGGAGACGGTGCAAGAGATAGTGAAGCGGGCGATCAGGCGATGGCAAGTGTACAAGGAACTTCTGCCCAAAGTGAACAAAAAGATTATTCAAAGCTTGAAACTTTAAATGAAAAGAAAAATAACAACGAATCAACAAAAACGAATCGTTACGGCGAAGAAAATATCAATGCGGTTAAACGATTAAAGCATCCTGATAAACCGACTTTAGAGCAACATAAAACCTACAACCTATTTGTTAAAGAAGTTAGCCCGATTATAAAACAATTAAAACGAACGATTGAAAAAGCACTTGAAAATAAACAAAATGAGACACGCACTCAATTACTATACGGTAGATTATCGAAAAAACAGTTACTGCCACTCATAATCGATGACAACCCGAGAGTTTTTCACAAAAAAGATTCCGATTCTAACGAGATTGATGCGACATTCACGTTACTAATCGACTGTTCCGCTTCGATGGAAAATAAAATGGAAGATACAAAAAAAGCTGCGATTATTTTTCACGAAGTTTTAAAGCAGTTAGCGATTCCTCATCAAGTCATCGGATTTTGGGAAGATAGTTTTGAGTCATCTCATGAGGAACAACCGAACTATTTCCACCGCGTCATTCCGGTTGAAAAATCCGTCGATAACGATGCTGGTCCTGAAATTTTACAGCTTCAAGCAGAAGAGGATAATCGAGACGGATTCGCCATTCGTATAGCCGCTGAACAGCTCAATGAACGATTTGAAAAACATAAATTTTTACTCGTTTTTTCTGACGGTGAGCCTTCAGCTTTTAACTATCGCGAAAATGGCATCATTGATACGTATAATGCCGTTAAACAATCACGGAAATACGACATTGATTGTATAGGCATTTATTTATCGAATGAGGCAATCACTGAAGAAGAAGAAATTTTAATGCAAAACATTTACGGAAAAGATCATTTATTAATTCCGAATTTAACTGAGCTTCCTTATTTATTTGCCTATATGATAAAACGGTTATTATTAAAAACTCTTTAAAAAAATGCCCTTACGACGCAACAAACATCGTAAGGGCAAAACTTTTAACTTGGCCAATTCAGTAAAAACTAATCACTCATCTCGTTAAACAAACGTTGTACAAACCTTACTTACAAAAATTTAACTTGCTTCCTTATGATACACATCAACTTGATGTTGAATCTCCTCTGGTGGCGGTGCGGTCATTAAACTAACGACAATCATAATGAGTAACGAAATAGGTGCTGCAACGATCGCTTCTGCGTTTGTCGGTAAAATTTCTGTAGTTACTAATATGAGAAAGGTAACTGCACCAGCAATCATACCTGAAAGGGCACCCGCTTTATTCGCCCGCTTCCACCATATTCCGAGAACGATTGGGAACCCAAAGGCGGATAGTAAAAATCCTCCGACCCAACCGACCATCACCGCAATGAGCTGTGGTGGCTCAATCGCAATGAGAATTCCTACACCACTAGCGACAAACATCGTAATTAACCCTATTAGAGTAACAAATCTTTCACTTGCTTGCTTATTAATATGTTCCTTATAAATATCGTAAGCAATCCCAGCTGATATCGCTAATAACATCGCATCCGCACTCGACATAATCGCAGCGAGTAAACCTGCTAACATCAGTCCGCCTAGAATACTCGGTAAATATTGCTCAATCGCAACAATGATAATCATATCTCTATTATCTAGTGTTTCAGCGACTCCTAAACTCGCACCAGCTGCAGCGACAACAAATCCGGCGAAAAAGATTAAAGCGTAAAGTAAACAAGCCCACAATGCCGAGTGTCTAGCCGTTCTAGCATCCCGTGAAGCAAAATTACGCATGACGGCTGAAGGTGAAACGATTCCAAACCATAAAAATGCTAAAAATAATCCGAAGTAAGACATCCACGGTAAATTAATCTCCCCAAAAGAAGGCGTCATTTCAAGGGCTGCACTAAAGAGGGCACCAAACCCATTAAAATCAATCAATACAGCCCCTGCTAAAATAAATATTCCAATTAGTATAACTGCTCCTTGAATTAAATCCGTATACGTAATCGCCCACATACCACCAAGAGCAGCATATACTGTAAAACCAACCCCAACTAAAATAACTGCAGTCACATAATCGACACCAAGAACATATGAACCGATAAGACCAGATGCTGTTAATTGAGGAACCATATAAAACGTCATCGCAATAACGACGATAAGAGCAGCGACAATTTGCACTGATCTGCCGAAACGTTGATTGAAAAAGTCTGGTAATGTTTTCACGCCAGACCGACGAATTTGACCAGATATTAAAAACATCGTAAATGGTAAAATTGCGACTGCACCGAACGCGTAAGTAAAAAAGAACGGCGCTCCAAATGCTACCCCAGAACCGATGGAACCCATCAATGAGCTTGAGCTTGCTAATGCAGCAAATAGCGCAAATGCTCCAACAAATGTATTAATCGAGCGTCCTGCCGTAAAATAATCATCTTCTGTACTTCTAGCTCTTTTATAAAAATAAATTCCAAACAACGTCATAACGATAATATACAGGAATAAAATAATTGACTCAGTGACTAACATTTAACCTCACCCCACTTCTTCACTTTTTTCAAATTCAGCGACTCGTTTTTCTTCTTGCTTTTTAATTAAATTGACATAAACAATACATAGTGCAAACCAAACAAACAACCCGATAAACATGAGCCAAAGGACAAGTGTAAATCCTAAGAAGTAAATGTCAGTTGGCCACCAAACAAAAACGAGTGCTGTATAAGCAACTAAAACTACCGTTAAATAAATTCCTGGGTCTTTCAACTTCGATGGCATATCCTATCCCCCCCATCATTAAAATGAAAAGTGCGTACCGATTTTCGCTTCTGTTGCCCGCTTATAAATTTCCTCAGCAATGACAACATCAAAAAGCGCCATTCCAGTAGATTTGAAGACAACACTCCCTTCGTTATAATCGTGATTAAAAGCTTCTTCTTGTTCAAAAATCGAAGAAAACAACTTGATATTTTCTTTTTCAAACAGATTATTTTCTAACGGATAAATAACATCCCCGGATTCTTTAATTGCATCATGACTGTCGACATAATAATGATCAGCTACTTCAAATAAAGCTTGTGGAAATTCGCGCATCTGTGGTAAAAAGGAGCCAATTCCGATTATTAATTTTCCCTTTAATAAATCTTTTTCGTCTGGAAGAACGGGTGTCGTTGAAGTCGTTGCCGTAATAATAATTTCAGCTTGTTCAATCGTTTCTTTCGTTGTCTTTTTTATATGAAAACGAACGCTATCTCCTAATTCTTTTTGTAGCTTTTCAATAAAAGATTGGACTTTCTTTTCAGTCCGATTGTATAAATAAATATCCGTAATCTTTCTCTCTGTACAAACAGCAATCGTTTGATAAAAGCCTTGCACCCCTGTTCCGATAACAGCGAGTTTGCTCGCATGTTGAGGTGCTAAATGTCTTGCTGCCGAACCCCCAATGGCCCCAGTGCGAAATCCTGTAATGAATGAACCATCCATGATTGAAAGCATTTTTCCATTATGATTACTCGCTAAAACGACGAGTCCGTGTAACGTCGGGTCTTCTTCATTATTCGGAAAAGCAGTCACTAATTTCGTACCCATCACATTTTCCGTAATACTTGGCATTAAAATAAGCGTATTATCTCCCGTTGAAACTTTCTGTCGTGTCGGCATTAAAAAGTCGTTCTGTCCATAAATTTTGTAAGCAAGATCAATCGAATCAATTGCTTCTTTCATCGACATACACGCTAAAATATCTTTTTCATTTAATAACAACAATGCAAAATCACTCCCTTTAAACTATCGCCCCTTCAATGACTAAATCATTTTCTTTAAATCTTTCAAAACGAAGCGGGGTTAAATCGAGGGTTTCATATTTACCGAATAAAATTAACTCGGATAACCCTTTTCCAACAGCAGGTGCTTGCTGCATGCCGTGACCACTAAATCCAACAGCCATATACAATCCTTTAATTTGAGGATGCCCGCCGATGATTGCATTTTGATCCTTCGTGTTATAGCTATAAAGACCAGCCCAGCCCCCACTAATTTTAGCTTGTTCAAAATTTTTAACACGATGCGCTAGAACAGGCCATAGCTGCTCTAAAAAGAAAGAACGTTTCCACGTAAAATCAATACCTGGCTTCACTTTTTCCGAAAAACCAGCAATGATTGAATCCCCTTCATGACGAAAATAAACGCCCGTCGGATCAACCGTTAACGGTAAATGCTTTTTTAAAGGCTCCATAATATCAAATTGAATAACTTGTCGCTTTAATGGAGCAACAGGAATTGAAAAGCCACTTCTTTCACTTAATTCAGGTGCCCACGGTCCCGCTGCATTAATGACAATTGGTGCATAAAAAACGCGTCCATCCTTCGTTTTTACACCTTTAACCACCCCAGTTTCATAAATAATTTGATCAACTTCCTCATAAACATAATCCGCACTGAGCTGTTTTGCCTTTTTTATATAGCCTTGCATGACTGAATAAGGATCTAAATAACCATCCTCCGCACAATATAATCCAGCGACTAAATCAGATGTATTTATTTCTGGAACGACTGATTTAATCTCGCTTGGGCTTAATAATTCAGCAGGAACACCGAAGGATTGCTGTAGCTTTGCTTGCTCTTTTAAATCTTCATACGATTCATCTTGAGCTAAAAATAAATAACCCCTCTGCTTAAAATCGATCTCGGCTTTTTCTCCGTCAATGGCCATATCTTCTGGGAACGTTAAATATTTATTTAAACTGTAGCGACTAATTTGAATGTTTATAGGTGTTGTAAACAATTGTCTAATACCACCTGCACTTCGTGGCGTTGAGGCAAATTCGTATAAGCGATCCTTTTCAAAGACGGTAATCTCCCCATTAAATCCGTCTTTAAGTAGGTGATAAGCAATACTTGAACCAATGACACCACCACCTATAATGATGAGATCTGTTTTTGGCATTCATCGCACCCTTCCTTTTGATTTTTAATATTCAGAATGTTTTATTTTTAGAGTAAAGGATAGGTCTCTTCACCGCCATAGTTATTTTGCATAAAAAAATATGTATTATTTTGTTTTTTCTAAATATTATTTTTATGATAAAATAATAAACAGTATGAACAATGAGGAGAATGGTCGTATGGAGAGCTTTGTGCAATTTGCCCAAAGGATTGTGAAAGCGGTTACAAGAATTTCCCCCTTCCCAATTAGCATTACAGATTCTGAAGGGTATGTCATTGGTGCTACTGATCCAGCGCGTATCGGAACGTATCATTTACCATCTCAAGAGGTGTTGAGGCAAAATGAACTCATTCTTTACGATTTTGATAAGGTAAGGTATATGGAAAACGTTTTACCCGGTGTAGCCGTCCCCCTGCAATTTGATTTTAAAACGGTTGGGGTGCTTGGCATTATTGGAGATCCCCATGAAGTGAAGCCCTATGCCCTTCTTTTAAAAAATTACGTTGAAATGCTTTGGAACGAAACGTATATTAACCAATTAAATGAACTTCAATCTAAAACCCTTGAAATGTTTATCCACTATTTACTAAATAATAACGAGCATGATGAGGAAAAAGTGAATTATTATTGTAAGCTATTAAACATACCGACGAAGAAGGAAAGAGTGTGCATCGTCATTGATATCGGAGAATCATTACATATGACAGCGGAAAAGACGACCGATATCCACATGTTAAAGGAGAATTTAACGACCCTTTGCCAAACTATTTTTAAAGGTGAGAAAGATATATGTACGTTTATTAATACGGAGCGCATCGTTTTATTAAAAACCTTTTATAATGACTATGAAGAGCAAGCTTTTACCCACTTATTTGAAAAAAGGAGTGAAGCCCTCATTGATTCCGTTAAAAAATATAATATTTTGAAGGTTGCTATAGCGTACGGTCGGAAAAAACAAACGATTGAGTCACTTCACGAGTCGTATTTTGAAGCGGATCATTTTTTAAGACTCGGTCAAATGTACGACATCAAACCTGAAATTTTCCACCATTATAATTGGGATTTGCTCGTTGCTCTATTTCATGAACAAACGGACCAATTATTTTGGGATCAACTCCATGACATATTAAAACCGTTTATCAATCAACCGGACTTCGAAGAGCTCGCCTACAATTTTATTCATTATTGTGAACAACAATTTAACATCAGTCAAACTGCAAAAAAACTATTCATCCACCGAAACACGTTAATTTACCGTTTAAACAAAATTTCTACGGTAACAAATATCGATTTGAAGCGATTTGATCATTGCACGGTTCTCTATTATTTCCTAAAGCGAAGTTTCGTGTTTACAAA
>CALKAL010000057.1 GCA_937983065.1 uncultured Bacillaceae bacterium
ACAACTTTAGTTAATGCTTCTTCTTGAACATCAGTTGCGACCACCTTTGCCCCTTCACTAGCAAACAAACGGGCTTCCTCTTTACCCTGACCACTCGCTGCACCAGTTATAATGACGACTTTATCGTCAACTCTACCCATCAAATCTCCACCTTTAATTGTTTTTAATCAAAAATATTTGATATGCTTTTTATTTTTCACGGAATTATGAAAAATATGAGGGTAAGGTAATTTAAAATAGGTGTAGGAAAGTGACTCGCTTATATATGAATGTATTTTGTTATACTGAAACTAAGATTCAGTTACGTTCGATTGATTAAGTTTAGTCATTAAATACTTATAATAGGAGAAATTAAGTAAGAATTAAAAGGAGGTAAAAAACATTGAAAAACAATCCAAATAGGCTCATAAACGAAAAGAGTCCGTATTTGTTACAACATGCATACAATCCCGTTGACTGGTATCCATGGGGTGAGGAAGCGTTTCAAAAGGCGAAAGCGGAAAATAAGCCTATATTTTTAAGTATCGGCTATTCGACCTGTCATTGGTGTCATGTCATGGAAGCAGAATCCTTTGAAGATGAGCATATCGCAAAAATTTTAAATGACCGTTACGTATCGGTTAAAGTGGATCGGGAGGAGCGGCCAGATATTGATTCAATTTATATGAAAGTGTGTCAGCAGATGAGTGGACATGGAGGTTGGCCACTTAATATATTTATGACTGCTGAGCAAATTCCGTTTTACGCGGGAACGTATTTTCCTAAAGAGAGTCGTTACGGTTTACCAGGTTTTGAAGAAGTTATTTTATATTTATCAAATACGTTTCAGAAGGATCCAAAACAAGTTGAAGACGTGACAAAGGAAGTACGAGTTGCATTAAAACTATTAACGGAGAGAAAAAGCGATAAAAGATTAAATAAGTATGTTACGAATTATGCTTTTTCTAATTTAAATAAGATGTATGATTCAGATAATGGCGGCTTTGGGGATGCGCCTAAATTTCCATCACCTCATTATTCCATGTTTCTATTACGATATTATGTTTTAAACGGCGAGAAAAAGGCACTTCATATGGTGGAAAACACATTACAATCAATGGCTAAAGGTGGAATATATGATCAAATCGGCTTTGGGTTTTCCCGTTATAGTATCGATGAACAGTGGCTCGTTCCCCACTTTGAGAAAATGCTTTACGATAATGCGCTTTTGTTAATCACATATGTTGAAGCCTTTGAAGTGACTAAAAATCCGTTTTATAAAAAAATAGCTGAAGAAATTATTGAGTTTGTTAAACGGGAGCTGTTAAGTGAGGAAGGCGGTTTTTATTCGGCGATTGATGCGGATTCGGAAGGGGAAGAAGGAAAATATTATGTTTGGGATAAAAATGAAATTATCGAGTTAGTCGGAGAGGAGCGGGCCAATTTATTTAGCACCGTTTACAATATTACCGACGAAGGAAATTTTTCCGGGAAGAATATTCCTCACTTAATCGATATAAATTTAGAAAAAGAAGCTGAAAATTTTCATTTAACAGTTGACCAATTAATAAAGCAGCTAGATGACGTACGGAAAGAGCTTTTAGAAGCAAGACATCAAAGAGTTTATCCTCATCTGGACGATAAAATATTAACATCGTGGAATAGTATGATGATTGTCGCTCTAGCAAAGGCAGGAAGAGCATTAAATAATGAATCCTATCTTCAAATGGCGATAAATACGCTACAATTTATTGAAAAGAACTGTATAAAAAACGGCCGACTAATGGCGAGGTATCGGGACAAGGAAGTGAAGTTTTTAGGCTATATCGATGATTATGCTTATTTACTTTGGGCATATATTGAGATGTATGAAGCGAGCTTCGAATTAAATTATTTAGAAAAAGGAAAACAGCTCGCAAAAGAAATGATTTCTCTTTTTTGGGATAAACAAGATGGCGGATTTTTCTTTTACGGAAATGACGCTGAAGATTTAATTGTACGAGAAAAAGAAGTTCACGACGGCGCCATGCCATCTGGTAACAGTGTTGCTACGGTTATGTTAGCCCGGTTATTCAAATATACAGGAGAAGTTTTTTATTCGGAAAAAGTTGAGCGTCTATATCATGTTTTTCAAGGAGAAATTGCGAAATATCCTCATGGGAGTACGTTCTTTTTACAAGCGCCCTTACTAACGGAATACCCAACAAAGGAAATTGTTATTGTTGGACATAATCAGCGAGAGAAAAAAGAACTACAAACAACCATACACGAACGATTTTCACCGAGTACGTTTGTTTTAATGAGTGAAAATGAGAAAAACCTTTCAAAAGTTGCTCCATTTACAGAAAGTTACGGTATAATTAATGACCAAACGACGGTTTATATTTGTGAAAATTTCTCTTGTCAAAAGCCGACGAATGATTTGAGTAAGGTGATTCACGAAATATGAGCCTAAACGGAATAAGGGAGATTTGAGCATAAATCGAAAAATTCGCGCATAAAACTAGAAGTTCGAGCATATAACAAAAAATTCGAGCATATAACAAAAATTTCGCGCATATTTCTACATGCATGCATAACCGTGGACTTGGAATTCAATCTAATTATCGCTTATGATTAAATTAAAGAAAAAGAATTAGGAGTTGGCGAAGGTGAGAAGGCGAATTTTAATCGTTGATGATGAACAGTCAATCACAACATTAATTGACTACAATTTAACGAAAGCAGGATTTGAAACGGAAGTCGTCCATGATGGGGAACAAGCGTTACAAACCGTTGAGGAGAAGTCCTTTGATCTTATGGTTTTAGATTTAATGCTTCCAAAAATAAACGGGCTTGAGGTATGCAAACGACTAAGGGATCAAGGCGAAACGTTACCAATCATTATGCTTACGGCGAAGGGTGAAGAGTCCGATAAAATCGCGGGTTTAGATTTTGGAGCTGATGATTATGTTACGAAACCGTTTAGCCCGAATGAATTAGTCGCACGAATTCAGGCAGTATTAAGGCGAACGCAGCCTGAAGAAAATACGAACGTGATTAAAGTTGGAAATATTACGATTGTAGAAGAATTATATGAAGTGTATTTAAATGATGAATTAATCGATTTCACGAAAAAAGAGTTCGACTTATTACTATATTTAGCAAAACGAAAAAATAAACCGTGCTCTCGGGAAGATTTGTTAAAGGACGTTTGGGAATTTGATTTTATTGGCGATACACGAATTGTTGATGTTCACATAAGTCATCTAAGAGAGAAGCTGGAGGATGATCCGAAAAACCCAACATTAATTAAAACAGTTCGCGGTGTTGGATATCGCCTTGAAGGGTAGTTGTTTATAATGAAAGATTTGACAAATAAAAGAGTGCTCTATTTATATATGTTGATTGCGATTGTCTTCATTATTATTTTGGGTATTATTTTTACCCAAGTAGCGAGACATTATGTCATTAATGCTTACGAGGAACAACTCGTCTTTGATGTGGAATTTATCGCTGACCAACTACAACAGGAGCCAATGTCAACAAATGAAATTCACGAGAGACTTCAATATTTTAAGCAATTTTTCCCGGTTGATTTATATTACATTGACTATGAAGTCGGTGAACATGTTAATACATTTGAAACGAATTCGGCAATATTACAAAAAATACGGTCAGATTACATTCAAGGAAATATTGAAGAAGGCGATTTGTTTGAAGACCGATTAATTCATCCATACGATTTAAATGAAAATGAAAAAATCGTCATCGTCTCTCATGAATTGCCCCTTCAATATTTAAATACGACGGTTTGGTGGCTAACTATATTCCTCGCTATTTTTATATCATTTTTCATATTAAGTTTCGGAAACCGCCTTTATGAAAATTATATTAACCCGATTCGTAAAGCGACCGATACCGCGAAGCAATTATCTGAAGGGAATTATAAAGTTAGAGTTCACGATGCGCCTTATGGTGTGTTATCCCAATTAGGCCAGTCATTAAATACACTCGCTAGAAACTTAGAATCAATTACATCAAAATATGAAAATCAAAACAATCGCTTAAAAACAGTTATTAACAATATGGAAAGTGGTCTTTTACTCATTAATGAAAAGGGGATTACCCGATTAGTAAACGACCCTTTCATTAATCATTTTATGAAAAAAAGTGATGATTACATCGGTCAAATTTATTACGATGTGATTGATCATCCGAAGTTAAACGATGAAATTCAACGAGTCATTTTTTTAGAAAAAAAGGTCCAGTTAACGCTGGAAACGGCTGACCGACTATTTTTTGAAGTTTATATTGCCCCGATTAAAGATAAAGAAGAAGGGGGTAAAGGAGCCGTTGTCGTTTGTCATGATATAACGAAGATTAAACAAGTTGAAAACATTAGAAAAGACTTCGTAGCGAATGTTTCCCATGAATTGCGTACACCGATTACATCGATTCAAGGCTTTGCAGAAACATTATTAGACGGTAGTGACCATAGTGAAGAGACAGTGAATCAATTTTTATCAATTATTGAAAAGGAAAGCCGGCGCCTAAATGCGTTAGTGTCCGATTTACTATATTTATCGTCATTGGAAAAGGATGAATTCACATTAACGAAGTCAACTTTTAAAGTTAAGGATTTAATGAATGAAGCGAAATCCGTCGTCAAGCAATCGCTAGAGGAGAAAAATATTGATTCAACATTGTCCATTTCACCAGACGGACTAGACGTTTATGCTGATTATAATCGGATATATCAGCTCATTTTAAACTTATATACGAACGCGATTCAATATACGAAAGAAAATGGGACGATTTCCTGGGAAATTTATCGTGAGGAGAATGATGTCATTTTTAAAGTGACGGATAGTGGAATCGGAATACCGAAACAAAATCTTGATCGGATATTTGAACGTTTCTATCGTGTTGATGATGATCGAAGTCGCGAAACGGGTGGTACTGGACTTGGCTTGTCAATTGTGAAGCATATCGTGGAGGCCCATGACGGTCAAATTGAAATTGAGAGTGAATTAAACGAAGGAACGATGATTAAAATTTTGTTGCCACAAGGATAAATTGTAGTTTGTTATAATAGTAGAAAATGGCTAAATGGGGTGCTTAATTTTGTCAGATGAAGTAATTTTAATTGATGGAAATAGTATTTTATACCGCGCTTTTTTCGCACTACCTTTACTAAGCAATGATAAAGGAGTCCATACGAATGCAGTTTACGGTTTTACAACGATGTTATTAAAAATTTTAGAAGATAAAAAGCCGTCGCATATTCTCGTTGCCTTCGATGCGGGAAAAACGACCTTTCGACATGAAGTGTATAAGGAATATAAAGGTGGAAGACAAAAAACACCGCCAGAACTATCAGAACAATTCCCTGTCGTTCGTGAATTGTTAAACGCTTTCGGTATTAAACATTTTGAACTTGAAAATTATGAAGCAGATGATATTATCGGAACATTATCAACACAGATTGGTGATGCGAAGAAAAAGGTTAGCGTTTATTCAGGGGATAAAGATTTACTACAGCTTATTTCTGATTTTGTTACCGTCAATGTCACTCGAAAAGGAATTTCTGATGTAGATGAATATACACCTAATTTTTTAGATGAAAAACTCGGTATTCCTCCAGAAAAGGTCATCGAATTAAAAGCGTTAATGGGTGATAAATCAGATAATATTCCAGGAGTACCTGGCGTCGGTGAAAAAACAGCGCTTAAACTGCTTAAAGAATATGGCACATTAGAAAATATATATGAAAACTTAGATTCAATTAGCGGAAAAAAACTGAAGGAAAATTTAACGAACTATAAAGAAGATGCCTTTTTAAGTCGAGAGCTAGCAACGATTAAACGGGATACACCGGTTGATTTATCCCTGAATGACATTGAATATAAAGGTTATCAAAGTCGTGATGTTCTCGAGTTGTTCAAGGAATATGGCTTTAATTCATTACTCGGACGAATTGAAGGAGCAGAGGAAGATTCCGTATTAGAGGAAATTACTTATAAAATAGTGTCCGATTTTAATGATATCCGTGTCAGTGACAATGAGAACTTTTTAATGATGGAAATGTTAGATGAAAACTATCATAATGGAGAAATTATCGGTTTTTCAATCGTCAATGAGCATGGGAATTATTTTATTGCTAAAGATGATGCCCTTAACTCGGATGCCTTTAAAGCTTGGTTAGAAGATGAGACGAAAAAGAAGGTCGTCGCTGATTTAAAACGTTTAAAAGTTGCGCTAAAGTGGCAAGGTCTGTCTTTAGAAGGAGTTCAATTTGATTTAATTTTAGCCGCTTATATCGTCAATCCAGCGAATAATCAAGATGATATTCCGTCAATAAGTCACGCGTACGGCATAACTGATGTTTCGTATGATGAGGAAATTTACGGTAAGGGGGCTAAGCTTAAAATTCCTGAAGAAGCTATCTATGCTGAGCATATCGTTAGAAAAGGAATCGTCGCGCAAAAGCTTTATTCCATCTTAATCGATGAGCTTAAGGAAAATAAACAGGAATCCCTTTATTATGAACTGGAAATTCCCCTTTCGCATATTTTAGCGGACATGGAATATACGGGAGTCGTCGTTGATACAAAACGAATTGAACATATGAAAACTGATTTAGATAGTCGATTGAATGATATAGAAAAAGAAATCCATCGATTAGCTGGTCAAGAGTTTAATATTGATTCACCGAAGCAGCTCGGAAAAGTGTTATTTGAAGATTTAAAATTAACTCCGATTAAAAAGACGAAAACAGGTTTTTCAACTTCTGCTGATGTGCTTGAGAAACTTCAAAATGAACATGAAATTATCGAGCAAATTTTAATGTATCGTCAATTAAGAAAGCTTCAATCGACATATATTGAAGGTTTACTAAAAGTCGTTCATGACGATACGAATAAAGTTCATACACGATTCAATCAAGTGTTAACACAAACAGGAAGGTTAAGCTCAACGGATCCGAATTTACAAAACATCCCGATCCGTCTTGAAGAAGGGCGGAAAATTCGCCAAGCATTTATTCCATCGAAGGAAGGCTGGGTTATTTTCGCAGCCGACTATTCGCAAATTGAGCTACGTGTATTAGCACACATTGCCAAAGATGAAAAGCTCATTGAAGCCTTTAAGCAAAATAAAGATATTCATACACAAACGGCGATGGACGTGTTTGATGTGAAGGAAGAGGATGTCGATCCACTTATGCGAAGACAAGCTAAAGCGGTTAATTTCGGAATTGTTTACGGTATAAGTGATTACGGTTTAAGTCAAAGTTTAAAAATTACTCGAAAAGAAGCGGCTCAATTTATCGAAAAGTATTTTGCGAGCTATCCGAACGTTAAACAGTATATGGATGATATCGTTGTACAAGCAAAACGTAATGGCTATGTTGAAACGATTATGAATCGCCGTCGCTATTTGCCAGAGATTACGAGTCGTAACTTTAACCAGCGTAGCTTTGCAGAAAGAACTGCAATGAACACGCCGATTCAAGGAAGTGCAGCAGATATTATTAAAAAAGCGATGATTGATTGTGTCACTCAATTAGAAAAGACAAATATTGAAGCGAATTTATTACTACAAGTTCACGACGAATTAATTTTTGAAGTGAAGGAATCTGACGTAGAAAAATTAACTAAGCTCGTTAAAGAAGCGATGGAAAGTACCGTCGAGCTTGATGTACCACTTATTGCAGAAACGTCGCATGGTCCTACTTGGTATGATGCGACCTAAGGGGAGGAGAAGCTTCAGTTGCCAGAATTACCTGAGGTTGAAACAATTAGACGTACATTAGAACCATTAATTAAGGGGAAAACGATTGAACAAATAAACATTCTTTATCCGGGAATTATAAAAGAACCTGATGATACGAAAGCGTTTGAACACCGATTATTAAAGCAAACGTTTCAAAAAATCGATCGACTTGGTAAATTTCTTTTATTTTATTTAGATGATGATATATTAATATCCCATTTACGAATGGAAGGAAAATACGGTATTTACGAGAAAGGCGATTCCATAGAAAAGCATACCCACGTTATTTTTTCATTAGATGATGGTAGCGAATTAAGATATAAAGACGTTCGCAAATTTGGCACGATGCATATTAAATCGTTTGACGCTGCTTTTAATACGGCACCGTTAAATAAATTAGGGCTAGAGCCTTTTAGTGAACAATTCACCTCGCACTACTTATATGAAAAGCTTAAAAAAACGAATCGAAAAATAAAGGCAGCCCTGCTCGATCAATCGATAGTGACGGGATTAGGTAATATATATGTCGATGAAGTGCTATTTTATAGTCAGGTGCATCCAGAACGCATTGCCTCATCGATTAATGAAAAGCAATGTGAAGAAATTCATCGAAACATTATAAAAGTGCTAAACGACGCGATTGAAGTCGGGGGTTCATCGATTCGTTCTTATTTAAATAGTTTAGGGGATATCGGGCTGTTTCAGCTACAAATCGCTGTTTACGGTAAAGAAGGCGAACCGTGCCCGAGATGCCAAGATGAAATTGCAAAAATAAAAGTAGGTGGACGGGGAACGCATTTTTGTCCGAGCTGTCAAAAGATTGACGGATAAACACAAGTTTTTTGCTCTTTTCATAAGATAGGTTGAATCTTTATGGAAGGAGCTCGCCAATTTGGAGCATTGGATTGTTATTTCACTTTTATTAAGTTTTGCGGTTAGTTTCGATAGCTATGCGTTCGGTTTCACATACAGTCTCCGCTCGATAAAAGTTAATTATACAATTTATTTACTCGTCGGAATTATGACGGCATTAAGTTTTATAATCGGTCATTTAATTGGTCATTCAATGGCGTTAATGATTCCCCAAATCACGGACTTACTAGGAAGTGTCGTTTTTATCGGTATCGGTTGTTTTATTTTATGGCAGTGGGTTGATGAACAACGGACAAAGCTAATGAAATATCAGCACAATTATGGGAAGGTCCGATTAAATATCAGGACGATTTGGAACATATTAAACAACCCAGATTTTGCTGATTTCGATCAATCTGGATCAATATCCGGAAAGGAATCCTTTTACGTCGCTATCGCTCTTTCTATAGACTCTTTCGGAACAGGAGTCGGCTCTTACTTTATATCGATCCCAGTTTTAATAACCGGTCTATTAATCGGTATTAGCTCGATTTTCTTTTTAGCATTCGGTTATTTAACAGGAAACTCATTGCGTTCATTTAAATGGACGAATCAGCTCACTTTTTTACCAGGAATTATTTTTATTTCTTTAGGCATTTGGAATTTTATGAAGTAGGTGATGATGTTGACTTTAGTTATAGGATTAACAGGAAGTATCGCAACAGGGAAATCGACCATTTCGAATCTGTTTAAAGATTGGGGGTTTCCAGTCGTAGATGCGGATCAAATTGCTAGAGATGTCGTTGAACCAGGAAAAGTCGCTTATGAAAATATTGTCGCCTATTTCGGTCATTCCATTTTAAATGATGATTTAACGATTGACAGAAAACAATTAGGGGCAATCGTTTTTAATGATGAAAAGGAACGGGAAAAATTAAACGGATTTATCCATCCAGAAATTCGAAAAGAAATGCTAAAACAGAGGGATCACTATGTTCAACAAGGTGTGTCTGCAGTTATACTCGACATTCCTTTATTATTTGAAAGTAATCTTTTTAGCTATGTTGAAAAAGTGTTAGTCGTTTATGTTGAACCAGAAATCCAATTAGAACGATTAATGAAGCGGGATGGAAGTAGTGAAGAAGAAGCTTTAAAACGAATTCATTCGCAAATACCGATTACGGAAAAAAGGGAAAAAGCGGATGCTGTCGTTAATAATAGTGGAACAATTGAAGAAAGTGAACAACAATTACGTTCTATTTTAAAAGAATGGAATGTTTTAGAATGATTTTGATGGCTTACGTCGAAAATAAAGACTGTAGGCCATTTTTTTCACTTTAATTCACCATATTTAATATAAATATGTTATACTAATTATGGATTTTTAAATTAAAAGTATATCATACATGTTTATTAGGAGGTACTGAGATGGGGACTTCTCGTGTAGCAATTAATGGATTCGGACGAATTGGAAGAATGGTTTTTAGAAAAGCTGTTATGGACGAACAATTAGAGGTTGTTGCGATTAACGCGAGCTATCCAGTCGAGACATTAGCCCACTTAATCAAATATGATTCGAACCATGGAACGTTTGAAAAAGATGTCGAAGTTAAAAATGAAAAATTGTTTGTGGATGGTAAGGAAGTTCACGTCGTTTCGAATCGTAACCCCGCTGAACTACCATGGGAGGCACTGAACATAGATATTGTCATTGAAGCAACGGGTGCTTTTCGAACGAAGGAAACCGCTTCAAAACATATCGATGCTGGGGCGAAAAAAGTTATTATTACAGCACCTGGTAAAGAAGTTGACCGGACGATTGTGATGGGTGTTAACGAGGAAGAATACAATCCTGAAACGGACGATGTCATTTCCAATGCTTCATGTACGACGAACTGTTTAGCACCAGTTGTTAAAGTGTTAAATGATTCTTTCGGTATTGAAGAAGGATTAATGACGACGGTGCATGCCTTTACAAATGATCAAAATAATTTAGATAACCCACATAAAGATTTACGTCGGGCAAGAGGGCTTACACAATCTATTATTCCGACATCAACGGGAGCTGCTAAAGCAATCAATGAAGTTTTACCACAATTAAAAGGTAAATTACATGGAATGGCTTTACGTGTACCGACACCGAATGTTTCCCTCGTTGATTTAGTCGTTGATTTAAAACAAGACGTAACAGTAGAAGAAGTAAATAAGGCTTTTTATGAAGCAAAAAATAATCGGCTAAATGGAATTCTTTCAATCAATGATGATCCACTCGTATCCGTCGATTACATGACATCACCATATTCAGCGATTGTTGACGGTTTATCAACGATTGTGATGGGAAATCGTAAAGTGAAAGTATTAGCTTGGTATGATAACGAATGGGGCTATTCTTGCCGCGTCGTGGACTTAGCTAAATACGTCGGCCAAAAAATGCTCGTATATAAACATTAAACATATAGACTTTCAATTCAAGATCCCCAGTTAGATTTTATTTCTAGCTGGGGATTATTATATTGATGAACGGATACACTTTTTACGTTATTCGTTTATAGAGTGGAAGAAGTTAACGATTTTTTGCTATAATAAAAAGAATATGACAAGCACCATGGAGTGAAGGAAAATGAAATGCCCAAATTGTGATTCAAAAAATACACGAGTTCTTGATTCAAGACCTGTGAGTGAACATCAATCGATTAGACGACGAAGAGAATGTGAAGATTGTCAATATCGATTTACGACGTTTGAGCGGGTTGAAGAAATCCCATTAATCGTCGTCAAAAAAGATGGAACGCGTGAAGAATTTGACCGTGAAAAAATAAAGCGTGGTCTTATAAAAGCATGTGAGAAAAGACCAGTCACGGCAGATCAATTAGATAAAGTCGTCTTTGAAGTAGAAAAGGAATTGCGAAACCAAGGTCATTCTGAAGTGTTAAGTAAGGATGTCGGAGAACTTATTATGGACGAGCTTGCTTTAATTGATGAAGTCGCTTATGTCCGGTTCGCTTCAGTTTACCGTCAATTTAAAGATATTAACGTTTTCATGCAAGAATTAAACGATATGATCAATAAAACGAAAGATAAATGATGAGCTTTGGGGTGAAGGCAATGAATGAACGGCTAAGAAACTTATTGCCGAACGATCGAATGAAAGTATTCCAACAATCTGCCTTTTATGAAGATGTTGAGGACGTCCTTACTTTTTTATATCAACCTTTAATTCAAATGACAGGGATTGCTGTTTTTCAAATGTTATGGAAAGAAGCGAAATATAAACAAGCGCAAACGTCTCTTTCCCATCATCAATTAATGAATTCATTAAATATGAATTTAGACGATTTTTACGAAGCGAGAAAAAGATTAGAAGCGATCGGGTTATTAAGTACATACAAAGAAGAAGGAACATATACGACATTTTATTACGTTTTAAAACGTCCATTATCAGCAAAAGACTTTTTCGATGAGCCAATGTTATCTATTTTATTAGAACATCAAATCGGTAAAGAAGCCTATCAACGGTTGAAAAATAAACTCGTCAAATCCAATACTTTACCTTCAAATGTAAAGCAAGTGACGAAATCCTTTGATGATGTGTTTACGACGGTGAAGCCTCCGATGAATCAAAAAGTGGAAAAACCGACTGAAAAAGAGGAATCCGTTTTACAGTCGACGAATTTACCGATTGAATGGCTCCATAAAATATTAGCGCAACAAAACATTGATTCAAAACCGATTTTAACCCGTTCTAATCTGCAATATATTGAAAGATTAAGTAAAATTTACGATGTTGATGTATTGGAGCTCGAAAAAGCGATTTTGTGGGCGGTAAATGAGGAACACCAATTTGATCGCCACGAATTTCAAGATATGTGTAAAGATATTTACTACAAAAAACATGGCAATATCCCACCTCGTCTTTATGCTAAATCAACGGTCGAAAATGAAATTGCCGCAAGCCAAACCGTTGAAAAAAAGTTAGAGCAATCGAAGCAGCAAAAACCGTTAACGAAAGAGGAAAAATTGATTCAACATTTTGAAGCAATTACACATCGAGAGCTTTTAGAAGATTTATCACCATCGGGAAAAGCTTCGATTGATGAGATTAATATGATTACGGATATTATGGAGCAGCACGGGTTAACTCAACCTGTTATGAATGTTTTAATCGATTATGTTTTAAAACGAAGTAGCAATAAATTAAACCAAAAATTTATTGATCGAGTAGCTGCCTCGTGGAGTCGTGAAGGAATTAAAACGGCTAAAGAAGCGTTTAAAGTTGCTAAAAGAGATTATCAGCAATTTAAAACTGGAAAACAGAAACAACCGACACGAAAACAATCCGCTCGAAAAGGTGTTGTTCCTGAATGGTATGATGAGCAGAAGAAGAAACAAGAAGAACAATATTTAAAACCGTCCAAAACAGCATCTAAAGAAGATATCGAGAAAAAACAAGAGGAGTTAGAAGCGTTCTTCAAACAGTTTAAGTAAAGTTTTTCAAAGGGGTTATTTAAATGGAACCAATTCAAACCGCATTAAACAAATGGTTAAAAAACAGTGAAAACTTTCAAGAGTCATTGCAAACGATGAAAAAACAAGTGTTATCCTCACCAGAAGTGAAACAATTTTTAGATGATCATCCAGAATTGACGCGTTCGGAAATTGATAAACAGCTCATTAAATTGTATGAGTACGAGTCTCAATCAAAGCGATGTGAAAAATGTGACTCCCTTGACCAATGCTGTAATGTCATTCAAGGCTTCGTTCCAGAGATTAGTCTTGAAAACAACCGAATTAAACTTCGCTATAGTGAATGTCCGCGAAAACTCGAGCAACTGCAAATGCAGGAAAAGAGAAATTTAATTAAAAGCCTTCATATGCCACGGGAAATTTTAGAAGGATCATTTCAAAGCATTTTAGATTTTAAAGCAGAAGGGCGTATTGATGCAGTTACGAAAATTATGGAGTTTTACGAACAAAGTAAAAACGGTAAAATCCCAGCGAAGGGCATGTATTTATACGGACAATACGGAGTTGGAAAGACGTATTTATTAGCTGCTTTGGCGAATGAATTAACTCGTTTAAATATCGATACATTTTTTATTTACATGCCAGAATTTGCTAGAGAAATTCGAGCATCGATTAACGATTCATCGATTAATGATAAAATTGACCGATTTAAAAATGCTTCCGTCTTAGTTTTAGATGATATTGGCGCTGAATATTTATCGTCTTGGTTTAGAGATGAAATTTTAAGCTCAATTTTACAATATCGAATGATGGAGCGTTTACCAGTATTCTTTACGTCAAATTATCGCCCAAAACAATTAGAAGAAAATTTATCATGGTCGAATAAAGGACATATTGAAGAATTAAAAGCTCAGCGCATTATGGAGCGAATTTATCAAGTAAGTGTGCCGGTCGAAGTAAAAGGAGAAAATTATCGAAATAAAATTGTCGATTAGGAGCTTTCATGTTTTTTAAACCTCTTTCATAAACTTGTACTACTGGTCTTATTGTTTTGAGAAAGAGGGTTGGATGCATGAAAGAAACGTTATTTCTTTTAAAAGATGAAAAGGACGCCAATCAATTATATTTATTTTTATTGGCGGCGAACTATCATGGTCAAGTCTTAAAAAATAACCATCAAGTGAAAATCGTGAGTAGTAAAAAAGAAACTGAGACGTTGATCGTTGAACTTATTTATCCTTTTATTATCGATTTATTCGTTCCGAGAATAGCAAAAAAGATTTTAAAACAGTCATATTATTACGAAGACGGCGAAATCGAGCAAATTATTCCTTACGTTTTATCAGTCAGTCCATTATCAAAATCGCTTCATAGTCGATTAAATTTTTCGTTATATGAACGGTTAACGTATTTATTGCACAATCAATATTTAGCTTCAATCATTGACATGACTGAATTGTATGAAACGCTGTTTGAGAAAGAGGAAAGCTGGATTGAGATTGTCGGTTACGGGATTGAAGAATGGCAAGTGGAACTGTCCTTTCAAGAGAAGATGAATGATATGCGGCAATACGTTTTGCACCGAAAATCAAAATACTCCGCTATTACGATTTATTTAAATGATCACGTCACTTTTTTTGATGAGGACGGGCGTCTCATTGAGGAAGCAGAATTGAGGCAATTTCAAAAAAATGTAATAACTTCCCCCTTTGAAGAATATGAACATTCATTTTTAGTTTCAACATTACTATCAATGGCACCGAGGAAAATCGATGTGTACGCTTCGAATGAACATTTGCATACACTTTATTGGCTCTTAAATATTTTTCAAGAAAAAATGAGGCTACATTCTGATAAACAATTTCCATATAAAATAGCTGAATAAGTTGATTTTATATGATAATATCGTTATAATACGTACATAAACGAATAGTTTTGTGCGTTGAAGAGGACATGAACAGTATGAAACAGCTTTACAGAGAGGAAAGTCAAGGTTGAGAGCTTTCTAGTATGACATGTTGTTTACCCCCTCAGAGCATTAATTGTGAAAGTCTTAAACGATTAGCAATTAACGTCAATCGGCGATAACGATATCAAGTGCTGCAGTGATGCAGAATTTGGGTGGAACCACGGGTATATCACACTCGTCCCTAATTTTTATTAGGGATGGGTGTTTTTTAATTTATAAAAGTTATAGAAAAGGAGTGCTTGACATGTCTAACAAGATTAAAATTACGTTTCCCGACGGTCATATAAAGGAGTTTGAAAAAGGAACGACGACGGAGGAAATCGCAGGTTCAATTAGTTCTGGTTTAAAGAAGCAAGCATTAGCAGGTAAATTTAATGGCGAGATGGTCGATTTAAAAACGGGCTTAACTGAAGATGGGACCATTCAAATTTTAACTTACAAAGATAAAGAAGGCGTTGACGTGTTAAGACATTCAACAGCTCATTTAATGGCTCAAGCGATTAAACGTCTTTATCCGAATGTTAAATTAGGCGTTGGTCCCGTTATTGAAGACGGTTTTTATTACGATATTGAAATGGATGAGACGTTAACACCAGAAGATTTACCTAAAATCGAAAAAGAGATGAAAAAAATCGCAAGTGATGGCATTGAAATTAAACGAATTGAATTATCCCGCGAAGAAGCAAAGCGTCGTTATGAAGAAATTGGAGACGATTTAAAGCTTGAATTAATCGATGATATTCCTGAAGGTGAACCGATTACAATTTATGAACAAGGCGACTTTTTTGATTTATGTCGTGGCGTTCACGTGCCACATACAGGAAAAATTAAAGTGTTTAAGCTATTATCGATTTCTGGTGCTTACTGGCGTGGCGATAGTAATAATAAAATGCTTCAACGAATTTACGGAACCGCTTTTGAAAAGCAGAGCGAACTCGAAGAACATCTGCGTCTTTTAGAGGAAGCAAAGGAGAGGGATCACCGTAAACTCGGTAAGGAATTAGAGTTATTTACGAATTCTCAAACAGTCGGTGCGGGGCTACCACTTTGGCTTCCAAAAGGGGCAACGATTCGCCGCATTATCGAGCGCTACATTGTCGATTTGGAATCCCGTCTCGGCTATGATCATGTTTATACGCCTGTTTTAGGAAGTTTAGAGCTTTATAAAACGAGCGGGCATTTAGATCATTACCAGGACGATATGTTTCCGAAAATGGAAATGGATAACGAAGATTTAGTTTTACGTCCGATGAACTGTCCACACCATATGATGATTTATAAAAATAAGCTGCATAGTTACCGCGACCTCCCTGTTAGAATTGCGGAGCTTGGTACGATGCATCGTTATGAAATGTCTGGTGCTTTAGCGGGACTTCAAAGGGTAAGAGGGATGACGTTAAATGACGCTCATATTTTCGTCCGCCCCGATCAAATTAAAGAAGAGTTTATCCGGGTTGTTCGATTAATCGAAGCGGTTTACAAAGATTTCGGAATTAACGATTATTCTTTCCGATTATCGTATCGAGATCCTGAAGATAAAGAAAAATATTTTGATGATGATGCGATGTGGGAAAGAGCACAATCGATGATTAAAGAAGCAATGGATGACTTGGGCTTGGATTATTATGAAGCAGAAGGAGAAGCAGCTTTTTACGGACCAAAATTAGACGTTCAAGTAAAAACGGCTTTAGGAAAAGAAGAAACACTATCAACGGTTCAACTCGACTTTTTACTTCCAGAACGTTTTGACTTAACGTATATTGGACAAGATGGAAAAGAACATCGCCCAGTCGTTATCCACCGTGGAGTCGTTTCAACGATGGAGCGTTTCGTAGCCTTCTTAATTGAAGAGTATAAAGGGGCATTCCCGACATGGCTCGCACCAGTTCAAGCAAAAATTATCCCAGTATCCCTGGAAGCCCATATAGATTACGCAAAACAAGTGGAAGAGAAATTGCAGCTAGCAGGGATTCGTGTAGAATTAGATTCACGGGATGAAAAATTAGGCTATAAAATTCGTGAATCACAAACGCAAAAAATTCCTTATTCCTTAGTTTTAGGCGATAAAGAGCTTGAACAAAATGCCGTCAATATTCGGAAATACGGAGAAAAGGACAGCGCTACAATAGAAATTGATGAATTTATCAAGCAAATTGTGAAGGAAATAGATGAACGAAAGCTAAATTAGATGCTTAAAAAGATTTAAGCGATAATATAATGGTGCGCTTACTCTGCTTTAGAAGTTTTAATTTTTATAGACGAATTTTCTAAAGCCTAGAATCGCACTAATGGTCATTGCAGCTTCGTTTCATCTGAAATTCTTTTCTTGACAATTCAAGTATTCCTTTATATACTTGATAAGGTAATTAAATAAGGTCATTTATAGACAAGTAGGAGCACCCGCTTCTCACCTGATTGACGCTTTTAGCTGTTACCAGGTTCTAAAGACTCGTTTAAACGATTACATTAATTTGTTAAGTTTCGTTTATCATTAAATTCGAGTAGTGTGGGTGCAAATATGTGCTCACACTTTTTTTAATTGATTCGCTTGTCGAGAATGCCTTATTTCAAGAAAAATGTGGAGGTGTCTCACTATTAGCAAAGATGTACATGTCAATGAGGGGATTCGTGCAAGAGAAATTCGCCTTATTGATGTTAACGGTGATCAATTAGGGATCAAAACTCGTCAAGAAGCATTAGAAATCGCTGAACGTGCAAATTTAGACTTAGTATTAGTTGCGCCTAACGCTAAGCCACCTGTAGGTCGAATTATGGACTATGGTAAATATCGCTTTGAGCAACAAAAGAAAGAAAAAGAGCAGCGTAAAAAACAAAAAGTCATTAACATTAAAGAAGTTCGTTTAACACCAACGATTGAAACCCATGACTTTAATACGAAACTTCGTAATGCGCATAAATTTTTAGAAAAAGGCGATAAAGTGAAGGTAAGCGTCCGTTTTAGAGGTCGTGCCATCACACATAAAGAATTAGGACAACAAGTACTAGATCGGTTTGCTGAGGAATGTAGCGAGCTTGCAAGTGTCGAAACGAAACCGAAAATGGAAGGGCGCAATATGTTCATGATGCTCGTTCCAAAAACTGAAAAATAAAGCTTAAGTTTTAGCTATTTTTGAAGGAGGACTTATTATGCCTAAAATGAAGACGCATAAAGGTGCACAAAAGCGCTTTAAGAAAACTGGATCTGGAAAATTTAAACGCTCACGTGCGTTTACAAGCCATTTATTTGGTAATAAAACACAAAAACAGAAACGTCATTTAAGAAAACAAGTCGTCGTTTCCAAAGGTGACGAAGGACGTCTAAAAAAATTACTACCATATGAATAAAAATGTTTGGATTTAAATAGGAGGGATTATCATGCCACGTGTTAAAGGTGGAACAGTCACGCGTAAAAGACGTAAGCGTGTACTGAAGCTAGCTAAAGGATACTACGGTTCGAAAAGAACGTTATTTAAAACAGCAAAACAACAAGTAATGAAATCAGGTCAATATGCCTATCGGGATCGCCGTCAAAGAAAACGTGACTTCCGTAAATTATGGATTGCCCGCATTAATGCGGCAGCTCGTCTAAATGACATTTCATATAGTCGTTTAATGCATGGACTTAAATTAGCTGGTATTGAAATTAATCGTAAAATGTTAGCTGATCTTGCAGTAAACGATGAAAATGCATTTACTGAATTAGTTAACCAAGCGAAAGCAGCTTTAAAATAATTGAAAAAACAACCTTAACAATTGATCTTAACTGACACTTGAATCGTGCAGATTAATTGTTTAAGGTTGTTTTTTATTTGATGGACATTTCGCTTCAATTGTCATAAAGGCTCGTCTCTTGTCATATGAATATACTGACTATGAACAAGAAAGGAAATCAATATGGAAAATGTAATAGCGTGGGTTAATGATACGATGAATTCCTCGGCATATATAGCACCTATGCTGTTTATTACTTTTCACATTATCCGTCCGTTTTTGTTCATCCCTGTTGCCTTTATTTGTATTACTGGTGGTTTATTGTTTGGTGTTACTTATGGTGCTGTTTATTCTATCATTGGCATCACACTATCAAGTATTATGTTTTATTTTTTCATGAGCCAAGTTCCGAGCTTTTTTGAAAGACTGCATCGCCTCCGTGAAAAAATGTTCGGTAAACATAGTCGTCTTTCAATACCTCAAGTCGTTTTATTAAGAATTACACCGTTTATTCATTTTCATTTAATTTCTCTTTGCTTAATAGAAATGACGAGAAATTTCAAAGAGTATGCTAAACTATCTGTCCTCTCTAACGTTCCACTCGCAGTTGTTTATACATCGTTCGGTCAATGGTTCCAATCATTACAAATTCATCACGTAATCATCCTTTTAGGTGTGGTCCTCGTTTTATTATATGTATTAAGAACGAAAGAGATCGTTATGAAATGGGAAGATTTTTTCGCTCCAGATTTTCAAAAGTAATCAAATAAGCTCACTCATTAAGAATCCTTTGTTTTCATGTTATACTAATGAAAAAAGGAGGGAATTTTTTTGGATTGGGCTTATTTATATGAACTACAACAAAAATTAGATGAAAAAATTATCGAATCAACAACGAAAAATACCGATGACATGCTCGAGGATAAAATTCTAGCTTTAATCGTTGAAGTGAGTGAGCTTGCAAATGAGACAAGATGTTTTAAATATTGGAGTAAAAAAGGTCCGAATGCACAAGAACAAATTTTAGAGGAATATGTAGATGGCATCCATTTTTTATTATCACTCGGATTAGACTTCAATTACCGTTACGACTTAAAAAAGGACAAGCTCAATACGGTACCTTCATTGACGAAAGGCTTTCATGATGTTTATGAACACATTTATCTATTTAAGCATGATCCGACTGAAGAAAATTATTTTAAATTAATGAATACATATTTAAGCTTAAGTATTGCCCTTAACTTTACTGAGCTTGACATTTTCAACGCCTATTTAGATAAAAATAAAGTGAATCATATGAGGCAACATTCTGGTTATTAAAAAATTTTGTGAAATATTTATAAAACGATTATAATGGTAGTGTCGTTAAATTAAGTATGGGAGGTTCAATGAATGGCAAATTTAGATGCAACATTACAAATGTTAAAAGAATTAACAGATGCAAAAGGAATTCCTGGAAATGAAAAAGAACCACGGGACATTATGAAAAAGCATATTGAAAACTATGCTGATGAAGTAACTACAGATGGTTTAGGTAGTTTAATTGCGAAAAAAACAGGTGAAGAATACGGACCGAAAATTATGGTGACAGGCCATTTAGATGAAGTTGGTTTCATGGTTACACGTATTGATGACAAAGGATTTCTATTTTTCCAACCGGTTGGTGGCTGGTGGAACCAAGTTATGCTCGCTCAACGGGTAACTATTATGACTAAAAATGGCGATTTAACAGGTGTAATTGGTTCTAAACCACCGCATATTTTATCTCCTGAAGCTCGTAAGAAACCAGTCGATATTAAAGACATGTTTATTGATATCGGGGCTTCAAGTAAGGAAGAAGCTGAAGCGTTTGGTGTCCGCCCTGGTGATTCAATCGTTCCTTATTTTGAGTTTACTGTTATGAAAAATGAAAAGCTTTTACTCGCAAAAGCTTGGGACAACCGAATTGGCTGTGCGATTGCAATCGATGTATTAAAACAGCTTAAAGATGTTAACCACCCTAACGTCGTTTATGGTGTCGGTGCAGTTCAGGAAGAAGTTGGCTTACGCGGAGCAAGAACTGCTACTCATAAAATTAATCCAGATATCGGATTTGCGGTTGATGTCGGTATCGCTGGTGATATGCCAGGTGTATCTGATAAAGAGGCAGCTGGTAAAATGGGTGATGGCCCTCAAATTATCGTATACGACGCTTCAATGGTATCTCATAAAGGATTACGTGATTTCGTCGTTAAAACTGCAGAAGAGAACAATATTCCGTTTCAATACGAATCAATGCCTGGCGGTGGAACAGATGCAGGATCAATCCACATTTCTCATAATGGAGTTCCAGCATTATCCATTACTGTTCCAACACGTTATATCCACTCTCACGCAGCTATGCTACATCGCGACGATTTCGAAAATGCGGTTAAATTAATCGTTGAAGTGATTAAAAAATTAGACCGAGATACAGTTAATGAAATTACTTATAATTAATAAAAAAGCTTGTTGATTTTCCTAGAGGGAAATTCAACAAGCTTTTTAATATGTTTTTATTGAATATTGATTTTAGTCCTATGGTGTGCGACCGCCGATATCTGAGTGCGAC
>CALKAL010000058.1 GCA_937983065.1 uncultured Bacillaceae bacterium
CTTTTCATACAAATAAGGTGATTATTCGTATGAAAAAAGAACTAAAAATAGGCGGCTTTTTATTTTCTATTTAAAATCTATGCATTTTTCCTTTTAATTTCGTATATTTAGGCAAAAAGAGCTATTAATTTTGTATAGAGTCAATAATCACTCATCGCTTTTCTACTTAATTACAATCCAAAACTAATTCATCAAATAACTAGTTAAAATAATCATTTTTTTAGCGTATAATACAAGTAAAAGAAGGGTTAAGAAGGAGCTGAAAGTGGATGAATTTTAATAACGCAATTGGAAGTTTAATTCCAGGGGGATTTCTTCTTGGCATGGGAATCGGATTAATGTTTGATGAAGTCGCTGCTGGCATGTTTATCGGACTCGGCCTCGGTTTTATTTTATATGGGATCATTACGGCTTTTGTAAGAAATAAATAATTGCTAATAAAGTACAAAGTTATTAGAAGCAATAACAGCCCTTAAGGTGTTTTCCCCTTAAAGGCACAATCAAGTTTTTTAGTAAACGTATTCTAAATAAGTAAGTTTTGGTCCATAACCTGTTCTTTCATATTGATGAGATTTAGCGTTAATAATGTCACCACCTGCTACACGTTCGAATTCAATCGTTGTCGTTACCTCTATACGCCAGTCTGTATCTGAGAGAACAAAATACGTATTGGAGGAATCCATAATAAAATCACCTTCATTGCTGTTTAATATTCTTATAATCTCTGAATATAACGAATAATCTCCTATTCCTCCGACTTGGTTTCTCATCATATTCCTAAACCGATAACGACTATTAATCTCATCGGGTAACACATCATTTAACGCCATAATATAAGCCTGGTTTTCACCATAATTTGATCCTCTATAATAATTATGTCTTTCTTCAACTAATTCACCAACTGGCTCTAAACCCCACAATTCAAAAAAGGGATGTGACGTCAACCACTCGTCATACTGTTCAATCACATCATTCGTCCTTTCAATATATACCGCAGTTGCGGCAAAAGCAGCTTGTTCAGCAACATTGGCAACATGATTATTCACGACGAAAGCCCTTCCGATATTCGTCAAAAATAAAAAGAGCACCGCTACTAACCCTAATAAACCGAGGAAATAAATAATGACACTTCCCCGTTCTTCTTTTAAAAGCTTCATGGCACTAACACCCGGCTTGTTATTGATTCATTCAACGTAAATGTCGTTTGTGGCTTCCACGGATCTGGGACGAAGATTAACGGATGTTGTACAGACACATATAATTCAAACTGACCATTCCCTTGTGGCACGACCCACATATTTTGATACGTTAACACATTCGTACTATCAATCCCTTCACGAACTGCGGATTCCGCCTCATCTATGTTCTCCGTCAACGCATACACCTTCGCCCCCTCATTCGCTGCTGTTTTCAATGTATAAACAGCATATCCCGAAGCGACCGCTTGCCATAGTAAAATAAATATAAACAATAAAAACGGTAAAATCCCTAAAAATTCAATTGAATAGGAGCCTTTTTCATTTTTTAACCTTTTTACGATTTTACTCATGCCACACGCTCCATCTCATCATAATCATGCATCTGATTTATTTTGTATTGTATATACCAGATGTGAAAGAAAAACGTTAAATATTTATTCAACTCAAGATGGTGATATTCCCGTTCCAGAACGTCTTTAATTCGAAAAATAGAATAATATAATAAGGCAATAAATAAGTACGTTAAGATGATGTTATATGATTCGATATACACTAACCCAAATGGTGTAAAAATAAAATTTCCGATTATAAAATGAACGAGAGAAATAACTAGAAATATTGTCGCAACGATCCATAGATTGAAAGGGACGTGATGCTTTCCAAAGTTATTAAAGGCATCTTTTCTTTTCAAAAACCAAAAACCGATATACGTCGCAAATGTAACTAGCGATAAAATAATGACTAATGCGAGGTTTTTTCTCGGTAATTCCATTATTTTCTCTTCTTGAATCATAAGTACCTCCTAGATTCCGAATCAATATTTACATATCGCATCGTTAAATAAAAAATTAAAACTGGATAAATTAATGCGTTAATAATCGCTCTTGAGACTGCATAAACGTAAAAATTGTTTTCAAAACTTTCAAATGCCAAGCTGAATAAGGACCAAACTAATACTTGCAAGCAAACAATGACGAGAAAATCTAACAGTAAAAAAATATTCTCATCCCTAAATACGCGCCCGACTTTTTTAAAAACGTCTCTTATTTTGTCTTGATTAACGAAAAACGGGACTAATAGAATAATTGAAAAGCATATAAACGTTGGAATAAACAGCAACGAACTTCCGAGCATACCTACAATATATAAAGGAATCGTCACGAGCATAATTAATCCGAAGTGCCTTATAAACTCATAAGATAGCTCCCAAATAGACACGTCATCTTCATCCAACAAATCGCTAACCGCTAACTTTTTAAACACGGGTATCAATAAGGTGAAATTAACGACAATAAGAAAAAATGCGTACATTGCTGGATATTGATCTTCTTGTAGATTCGTATAAAAGTAGTAAGTGGCAAAATAATTAAACAATGTTAACGGAATAACAATCATGACACTTAATATTAAAATTTTAATTAAATGATCATTGTAAATACGAAAACTTTCTTTAATCATAAGCTTCGGTCTCTCTCCTATTTAAAATCGATACAACTATAACAGCTGTAATCATTGTTGCTATTGTACTTGCTAACAAGTTTTCATTAACAATTTCCGGGTAAACGAAAATCGGTAACTGAAGCACGTTAATTGAAAAAATAATATTAATTAATGTCATCGAAATCGCACCTAAAAATGCTGCAGTATAAGGAACCTTCCGATTAAATAACGGCATTAAAATCCCAACCGTAACGTAAGTGATTATAAAATTAATATAAATGACCCCTTCAACGGTCGGAAATTCAAAAAAACCGATTATAAATCCCGCTATGATTGTTATAATGACACTTATTCCAAGAGCTTCTATAAATTTTTTTAGGTTAAACATAACACCACTCCAAGCTAACTATTCACGCTTTTTTCTATTCTCTCAACATCCTCTTGTTTATTAAGCATAATTGGGGCGAGAAACAAGAATATAACTGCTATTCCGAAAACAGCCAGACTTCCTAACATTCCTAGATTATTCACTTGATTATACGCTGCAATTGATATAATCCAGACATAACTAGCAAAATATGCTACTATTATTCCGAAAATCAAAAAGAATTTACCGAACAGACCATATTTATAAGGTTGTTTAATAAATTTTAATAATCGGTCTTTAAACAGATGAGTTGGCAAGATAATGACAAATAGTAACGCAATGACTAGCCAAAAATAAATCGTTCCAACAAGTTGCCTAAGTATTGGTGTACACCAAAAATAAGCTGAGCTCATTAACATGATATAGCTAGACAAAGAGAAATAACGTTTACTATCATTTTGGTAAACTTTCCAAATAATCAAAGTAACTAATGACAAAACAGTCGCTACTGCAAGGTTTATTACGAGCAACAATACATTTTCCTCTGGCATAACACTTGATAATGCAGCAAATAGGAAATATAGAAATACTAATCCTCCCCAACGGCTTTCTTTAAATGCAACTGGCTTTCTTCCCATCAATTATCTCACCAACCTCTTAAAATATATTTTTATCCACCAAATAAGCTGCCTAAATTAGAAAAACCTGTTTTTAGACCATCCCAGGCCTTTCTGCCAATATTAACGGCACCATCGTATACTGCTTTAGCACCATTTTTAATCCCGTCTTTTATTCTTCGGCCAGTATTCGTATTGTTAAAGAACAGACTCGTTCCAATACCAGCTAATAAACCAGCTCCTGCACCTACTATCGTCCCAAGTCCAGGTACAACTGATCCAGCCACAGCACCAGCTGCCATACTCGATGCAATGCTTCCAACAGCAGTTGATGCTACTCCAATAGCTACATCCGATGTCAAAGTTGCTGCAAAATCTGTTGATGCAAGCCCACTCATATCGCTAAAACCATCTGTATAACTATACGCGGAACCTGCAGTCGTTAATAACATTCCCACAGGTCCACCTAATTTTGCAGAATTAGAAGCGCTCCAAAAATCCCTAGAAAATACATTCCAAGAGCTATTCATCGATTGTCTTAATGAATTAGCTACATTCATACCGAGTCCATTACTATTCATAAATGCGTTATATCTTGCCTCACCAATTCGTCTTGAGTTTGGTCCGAACTGAGCATCCGCTCCATTGAATGTGTATTGACGATATCTATCATAAAACCAATTCCCAATTTGACTATTTAAATTATTGCGACCGTAAACTGAATAATAACCGTCACCAAGATCTCTAAATCTAAAACCTGCATAAATGGAAGTGACACCTTGAGCAATGTCGTCACCAAAGCCGATAACGTATCGCTTCACATCATTGACAACACCTAATGCCTGCCCAAACCAACCATCACTTGTATTAGTTGATCTAAAAATCGTATTCCATATTGAAGACTCGCTATCTAAGGCGCCTCCATCTGTTGCGGACCCGTTCGTAGCCGTTCCACCTTCTGTACTAGAGCCTGAGGTACTAGATCCTCCATCCATCGTAGAACCTTGTAAACCTGAGCCACCTTCAACACCTTGACCGCCTTGTGCTGACTCTCCCCCAGATACGCTATCGCCAGTTGAAATAGGTCCATGACCATCTATCGTTGAACCGTCTTGATAACTACTTCCTCCATCAACGGAAGTACCATCAGCATTAGCGTTTCCACCTTCTGCAGCCTGGCCACCTTCAACACCACTACCACCATTTGGTCCTTGACCTGCCTCTACTGAGGATCCAGCATTTGGACCCTGGCCTGCTTCTACAGAAGATCCCGCATCCGGACCTTGACCTGCCTCTACTGATGAACCTGCATTTGGCCCTTGCCCCCCTACAACAGAAGAACCAGGACCAATCCCAACTCCACCTTGAAAGCCAGAACCAGAATCAACATTACTTCCACCATCTATTGGATTACCTGTAGTTGGTGGAGCATTTGGAATGATAAAGCTACCTTCTGGCAAAGGTGCACCTTCAAAGATCGGATCTCCAGAATTCCATGGGTTTCCAGATTCAATAGGATTTCCTTGCCTACCTGCATCGCCTGGAACAATTGGTTGACCTCCATCGACCGGACTCCCAGGGGTAATAGCTGATCCAGGCGAGATTGGTGTTCCTGGAGTAATTGGTGACCCCCCATTAATTGTCCATGCCATACTCGCAGTAGGAAGGAACATCCAAAAAACAACATTCAATATCATTAATGAAGCAAATATTTTTTTGAAAATATTTTTTCTTCTCATCAATAAACCTCTCCGTATTAAACAGATTTTCAAATTGTTAAACGGTAAACAATAATTGAATGACAAAATCAAAATCTACTGTTCACAAAACCTTTAAGCACTTTTTCCTTTTTTAACAATACGCTCAATTCTACTCGGTTCTAATAGTAGGCCTGGATTTAATATAAAAAAGAATATTGATACGACAAAGAATAAAATGGATATAGGGGAATCGTATTGTTCTACTAAACTAGGGCGTAACGTTCTCTCATAAAGGTTATTTCCAAAAATCATAACTAAAACCATTAATGTAATAAAAATTTTCCCAAACAATGATTTATGAGGATTACGTATGCTAAAAATAATTTTCTCCACAAAAATATAAGATAAGACGATGACCGTGAGAACTAATAGAATAGCAATCCAGAAAAAATAATGTCCATATATGATTCTCAAAAAAGGAATACATGTAAAAAGAGCGAATCCCTTGACGAAAAAGTATCCATGAATCATCAAATGTCTTTTCTTGTCTGTTCGGTATTTTATCCATACGATGAAAAGGGCAATTGTAATACATACTAATAAACTTAAATTTATTATTAATAAAGTTAGGTTTTCAACAGGTAACGAACCCGCTACTAGAGCTAATACGAGTAAGATTAGGACTGTACCTACAATGCCACTTTTCCTAAAAGATACTTGTTCGCTCACCACGTTCACCTCTGTTTTTTGCTATTTCCCGAACCAAGAGAAGACTTTTTTAACACCTTTTGATACTGCTTTATAACCTTTTTTTACAGTATTCGTTACGGCCTCTTTTACTTTTCTGCCTGTTTTAGTCCCATTAATAAAGTAGTTGACACCTACACCAACAATCAATCCTGCTACAGCGCCAGCAACTGTTCCTACTACAGGCCCTGCAAATGTTCCAGCAATTGCACCTGCCTTAACACTAGTTGCAATTGACATAGCTCCTGTACCTACCCCAATAGCGCTTTCAACCGTTAAATCTGCTGCAAAATCGGACGTTAATAATCCTTCAAAGTTAGTAAAACCATTGGAATGTTTATAAAAAGGATCAAACACAGTTAGTGCAACGTTAACAGGTCCTCCTAGTTTGATAGAGTTTGAAGCCTTCCAAAAGTCCCTTGAAAAAGGATTCCAATCTGACTGCATCGCGTTTTTTATAATATTATTACTACCTGTTAAGTTCTTACTTTCGTTAAACGTCTCAAGTGTCGTATCTTTAATTCTGTCCGTGTTGGGCCCAAGACTTTTTATTTTTCCATCATCGTTGTAGGTGACAAATCTTTTATAAAAATAATTCATAACAGGGTTGTTAACTTTCCCTACTGCATTTACATCGTATAAATGATCTCGATAATGCTCTATCTTAAATCCTGAAAAATGAGCAACTAGCGCTTGAGCTACATCATCACCGAAATCTAATGCATAATTTCTAATATCATCTATTAAATGAACGCTACCATCTATAAACCCGTCACTTCCAGCAGTTTTAAAAAATATTTCTAATAATGATGGTGATAGGTTTTCATCTTCAGATACTCCGGATTTTATTGAGCCACCGTTTCCACCTATAGAGGACCCATCACCTAGATTACTAGGACTTCTATTAGAATTATTATTTTCCGCTCCATCACCTGAGGATTCATTATTTAAGTTACTTCCATCAATCGGGTCACCATCATTATTAGTGCCTTCACCAATAGGGGATCCTTGAATTCCATCATTGTTATCAATATGACCCCCATCGACATTTTCCCCCGAACCTGGTGCATTACCGTTTTGTGTATTTCCCGTATTACTTTGGCCACCTGGGATGTTTAATTGACTACCTGGCTGTATCGAGTCCCCAGAAAAGATAGGTGTCCCATTATCATCTTGGTTGCCAGGTGTAATGATTTCACCTGGAGCTATCGGCTCTCCTGGAGTAATTGGCTGACCAGGCGTTATTGGTTGACCAGGTGATAGAAAACTCGCCACACTTACTAAAGGTAAACATAGCCAAATTAAAACATTTAGAATTATAAATATGGGAATAACTCGTTTCATTAATCTATTCATTCATATAAAGACTCCCATTTATTTATATTGATAAATGAATAAGTCTCGATGTATTCAAACTAATTTTCATCCACATTGCTTTCATATCTTTCTTCCAATTTTTTAATCGCTTCCTCATACGTTGCATCACTTAACTCATACAACTCTTCTCTAAACCTTTCAATTTCCCCGCCAATCCAGTCGTGAAATTCTTTGTTTAAATTATCAAGATATTGAAATGAATCTCTATCAAATAAATCGTGATCTCTAAATACCGAGAGTAAAAGGTATATCTGTTCTCTTTGATTGCCTCGATTTACCCTTTGATTTGTTATATATCTATAAATTAAAGTTTCAATTTCAAAATTTCTTTTCCTAAGAGAAATCATTCCTTGCTTTTTCCACTCTTCCCATGCTTCTGAAATTTGTTTTGTTTTATTAAATTCTTCTAATAATTCATTCTCATCATTAACTGTTTGATAAATACCATCAACACGATCAGCTATTTCTTTAAGGTGATTCTGTTCATCACCGAGTACTCCGAATCCAATGACGTTGATGATTGGTAAAATGTCTGAATGATACAATTGCTCTGCAGCTTCAAGAGGGTTTGTATCACATGTTTCAATTCCGTCACTGACGAGGTAAACAATGTTAGTATTCGTTTCTCCATCAAAGGATGATAAGTCTTTTTCTGCCTCAGATAAAGCTAACCCTGTTGGCGTCCATCCAGCTGGTTGAAATTGATTTAAAGCCGCACTAAAGTCACTTTCTGCGTATGGTGCAAAACCATAAACTAATTCAGAACTTGAGCACGAACGATCTTTATCACTTTGTGAGCCCGAACCCTCATGCCCATAAACTCTTAAAGCAACATTCGTTTCTTCAGGTAACTCTTGCATAAATTGGGTGATTGCATCTTTTGCTGCATCCATTCTAGTCTTACCACCTTCTACAACGTTAGCCATACTACCAGATGCATCTAATAAGACGATGACATTTAGTTGTTCTTTAAATTCATATCTTGAATCGCCAATATCTGGATCCCCTAGTGCCGAAAATCTAATTTCCCTTTTAATATGTTCGGGTCCTTGAAAGTCTCGCTGAACTCTTTTTAACAATTCACGATAAAAATAGTCTAATTGTTCTTGGGATGGATTATTACTTATATCAGGCAAATCACTAAACGTTTCTAGTACAATTTCATGCGATTCTTCTCGGGTTCTTTCAGAGTGGTCATACACCCTTCCTGCGTCTGGTCCAACGGGTAAGAGTTCCAATTCTTCAAAAGTTGTAGGAAGGGGATCAACAACAATCTGTTCCTCTTTCTCTTTTTCAAACTGTTGTTGATCCTCTTCTAACGAACCTTCCTCATTTTCTTCGTTTTCTATAGGGCTATCTTGACCCCCACCTTCATTTTCATTTGTATCATTTGAGCCTGAACCAAAACACCCTGTGACTAAGAGTAAAAGTATAGTTGCTATGAAAAAGGGTATATACCTTTTGATCATTTATGCCACATCCCTTAGATAAATTATTATCCAACCATGTCTCTTATTTTTTGTACGATAGTATCGACAATCCCACCTAAATCCGCACCACTCACTGCCGTCGAAATAATCCCCAACACTAAAATGACGAGTGCAGCAA
>CALKAL010000059.1 GCA_937983065.1 uncultured Bacillaceae bacterium
CGCGGAACTTTTTCGGTTTGCGCGGAACTAGCACCTGTCCCCTAACAAAAGACTTACATTTTTTATCTCCATCGAAACAAGAATGCCACATCTATACTAGGACATAATATAACTGATTTTTACTAGATTAAATAAATATTTTAAAAATCTATTGCAAATTCCCATAAAAACGAATATTATTTTATATGTGATTAAAAATGTTCGTTTTTGGAGTGAAAAAAGATGAATTTTAATTTAAAAGAACGAGGAACTAATGTAAAAACCGAAATTATTGCTGGGATTACGACATTTTTAACGATGGTTTATATCGTTGTCGTCAACCCTGCCATTTTAAGTGATGCAGGGGTGCCGTTTGAGCAAGTATTTTTAGCGACGATTATCGCAACGGTTGTTGGAACGTTATGGATGGCCCTTTTTGCGAACTATCCAATTGCGATTGCTCCAGGGATGGGTTTAAATGCGTATTTTGCTTATTCAGTCGTTTTAAACAATCCAGATGTTGATTACTTAATTGCTTTTGCGGCTGTTTTTGTTGCTGGACTTTTATTTATTATTTTATCTATTACGCCGCTTCGGAGAATTTTAATTGAAGCGATTCCTGAAAGTTTAAAATACGGAATTACAGGCGGAATCGGATTATTTATCGCTTTCATCGGTTTTCGAATGACGGGGATTATTACGGATGATCCAGTCAATTTAGTCAAGCTTGGGGATTTAAGTAGCTTATCGGCTATTTTAGCAATCATCGGTCTTGCGGTGACGATTGTTTTAATGGCTCTTAAAGTAAAAGGTGCTATATTTTACGGAATGATTGTAACAGGAATTGTCGCTTACTTTACAAATACATTGAGCTTTGATTCCGGTATTTTGTCAATGCCTTCTTTTGAGCACGGGCTTGCGGTTTATAATCCAATTTCCGCAATTGGGGATGTCATTCAGTACGGCCTATATTCCGTCGTTTTCTCCTTTTTAATCGTCACATTATTTGATACGACGGGAACGATGATTGGTGTTGCTCAGCAAGCAGGGTTAATGAAGGGCAAAAAGTTTCCTCGTGTCCGCCAAGCGTTACTTGCAGACTCTGTCGGTACAACGGTTGGGGCAATGTTTGGAACGAGCCCGACAAGTGCATATATTGAGTCTTCATCTGGTGTTGCAACGGGAGGGAGAACAGGACTGACTGCTGTCACAGTCGCCGTATTATTCGGAGCCGTTTTATTTTTCTCACCGATTGTTGAAGCCGTCTCAAGTGTATCAGCCATTACATCGCCAGCGCTCATTATCGTCGGAAGCTTAATGATGGGAAATGTCGCTAAAATTGATTGGTCAAAAATTGATGAAGCTTTTCCTGCGTTTTTAATTATTTTAATTATGCCGCTTACTTCAAGTATTGCAACGGGTATTGCGTTCGGTTTCATCGCTTATCCTTTAATGAAATTAGTTCGAGGCAAATTTAAAGAAGTTCATTGGATCATGTATATATTAGCTATTTTGTTCATTTATCAGCTCGTTTTTATCCCGCATTAAAATTAAAGAGCTAGGCGGACCTAAAAAGGAGCATCCAGCAGTCGAAAAAAAGACTTGCTAGATGCTCCTTTAATGTATGTATTATCCGTAATAACCGAACAAATTCAAAATGGCAACACCGATAATTACGACGAGGAGTCCCGTCATCAAAGTTAGGCCCGTCGTTTTTTTACTTTTCGTATCAAACCAGACGACGACAGCTACGATTACTATGGCAATTATTCCGAAAAAAATTGCTGCGAAAGGATTTGTCGGGGTAATTAAATCATGCGCACTTAAAAAATCCATAAACCCACCTCTTTTCTATATCTAATCCAGTAGGAACTTATCTATAATATTAACACAATATTCAATTGATTTTTTTATATTTAAATTTTTTAAAATAATAGTTTAGTAAGATAAAGGTGCAGCAGGGTTTTCACCGTGAAGACTGCACCTTAATTCATTTATGATCAAGTTTTAATTTTTATGATCAAATTCCAGGTTTTATGATCAAATTTTCGTGGATATGAGCAAATTTCACGATTTATGATCAATTTTTCAAATATATGATCAAATTCGGAAATTCGACTAAGGAATATAAATGGAATCAATGATCGTTCGATTGAATTTCTCACCTTGTTTTGTTCGTCCTTCAAGTTCTATCGTTATATTGTATACCGTATCTCGATCCGAAAAGGTTAATGTCTTTAATAGTGCCGCTTCGCCTTGCTCGGTGATGACGTTTTGCTCTTTACTTTTTGTATTGACGACATGGTACGTTGCTTCGATTGAATCTAAATCAACCGTTTCAGAGACTGTCTCGATATGGTAGCGATATTGCCTTGAATGTTGTATATCGGATAGATCCTTTTCTGTCCGTTCATTTATTTTAAATAGATTTTCAGTCTCGTAATCAACCATTAACAAATAAGCATTATCAATAGTTGCCTCCAATTCCAGTTGCCACGTCCCTGCTTCAGGCTGTTCAACTTGAAAACTGTGGGCATATGCACCTTGTAAAATTCCTTCGTCTATTTTTGTTGAGTGAATTTTAGGCTTCGTTTCGTGAGCGCGATCATCTATTAATCTAATATCCGATAAGGGATGTGCTGTAAAAATCGTATACGTTAGTTGCTCGACTCCATCTTCAACGGCATGCGGAATCTCAACGTGTTCATTCGCCGTCATTGGTCCACCTTGTATAAACCGATTCGCTTCCTGCTCTAGCGAATCATTCCGGTCAACAGAGTCTTGTATGTTAGAAGACGAATTCGTAGATAAATAGTTTGCGAATGTCGGAAACGTGATGCCTGTTCGGATATTTGTATGGTTCCAGTTACCGACCGCAAGCTCTTGCCCGCCTGGAAGACGACTGCTATTTACTGTTACAACACCGTCATTCGATCCATAAGTCGATAAATACATCCCGCCAAACCAATTGGCAGAGAACATCGAACCCCAGCTCGTCCCACCTAATGTGTAATAATTATTTAAATAAGCATTCTGATGGGCATCCGTTTCTTGCCTGAAGTTTTCCATATACCCCGTTTGCATCACATACGTCCCATCACCCGTTGCACCGATTAAATCAGCTAACCATTCCGCTCCAGAACTATAAGCTAAATTCGCAAGCTCCGAACCGTGATGGGGGCTTGATAATGTAATCACTCGGTCAACTAAATGGGATACACCGTAATACGTTAATGCCGTTTGCGTATCGACACCGCCTTTACTATAAGCGACGACAGTAATCGGTTTTCCATTAAAATGATTTGATATTTCTACTATTTTATCCGCTAACAACTCACCATTGTCCCACATATCCGCTGATGCACCCCCTGCGTCATTTAACTGGATAAAAACTGCTTGATACCCCGCATCATAAGCCGCTTCTGCCATACTGTTATCCACATCCCAAAAAATTTGCGCCACGTTGTTCAATCCTGGAACGAATAATAAGATCGGTTTATCCTCTTGTAAATTCGGTGGTGTATCATAGATAGTCCATTCGCCAGGGGTCTCGTCATTACCGTTTCCGACCTTTCCTGAAGTTGAAACGTCCCCATTAATAGGCTGCGTCTGAAAAAAAGGTGCGAAAACTAGTAGCACAACGAGAAAGGAAAAAACGCCTACTCTTTTAAACATTGATAAACATCTCCCTTTAATGGATTTTAATCATCCTAAAGGCATGTCCTATTGAGTGGGTGAGATGAAGCGGTATTTTGGATTGGATGACTCACTTCTGTCATACCACCTTTATGACGAAACAAAACCTTTATTGTCATCTTTTCTTAATAATAATTTAAAAAAACTAGCCCAATTTCTCATAGGCTAGTTGTAAACAGAGCATTATTTTATAAAAAAAGCGGAACTTAACGGAGTCCCGCCACTTTAATGCACATTTATTTTTTCAATAAATTCCCACGCTTCTTTCATCTCGTCGTCTGTGTAATTTTGCTTGCTTTTAACCGTTTTGACCTTCGCCTCTACCTCATCTTTAGGTAAGTTGTTAAAATAAAGCATCGTTGAGACGAGCTCTAAAAAGCGGGAACTTTTTTCATTCATTTTAAAAATAACATGCGTCATATCTTGCGTATGTATATCCGTTTCCTTTAAAAAACTTTCCCCCGAATCCGTTAACGTATAGCGATATTGAACGTAGCCTTTTTCTTTTTCTCTATTTTCGTTTAAAAATCCTAAATTACAGAGCTCTTCAACCCGAGTGGAAAGCTCCTCTGAATAAGGGCCGTACATATGAAAGGAATATCTTTCGGAAAAATGATAGCCACTTTTCTTTAAAATATAAATCATTTTTTGTAATTTTTTGCGCCCGACAATTTCATTCGCTTGTTTGAAAAAGGCAATTAATTTCGCGTGATCCTCTAGCATATCTTCATCCCCTAACCCTTCAAAATTTCTAAAATCCGCTTTTTATGTTCTGAATCGTCTGGTAGTTGTTCAATGAGATCTTCAGCAAAATATAGCTTATGATCCGTTCGCTTTTTCCCAGAAATCGCTTCGACAATATCAGATTCCCGTGACAACTCTTTTAATTCACCATCAGGCATTTGCAGTAAAATTGGTAGCCTTTCCTCATCTTCACCTTGGCGATAAAAATCATACGGTAAATCCGACGATGAATCGACTTCTAAATAATATCTCGCATCAATTCCCGCGTTAATAAAACTTTCTTTCAGTTCGATGAGCTCGCGATATTGCGCACCGGGATTAAATTCGACATACTTAAATAAATCCCGATTGACGAAACGGCGGCATAAATCTTTTAAAATAGTATCATTTTCGTCTTGCCAAATTTGAAAATAATAAAAAGCGATGTTTTCATCTAACTTCAAATAGTCATTTAACGACACATTTTTCTCAAAGAAGCTTATAAAATGTATAGGTGGTAGCTTAAATTCGTAATTGTTTTCGTATAAATCTTTAGCCCGTTCAAAAATTTTCGTTAAAATAACTTCAGCACTTCTCGTCACAGGGTGAAAATAAACTTGCCAGTACATTTGATAACGGCTCATAATATAATCTTCAACCGCATGCATGCCACTATATTTTATGACCGCTTGATCCTCCATTGGCCGCATGACACGTAATATGCGCTCCATGTCGAAATGTCCGTAGCTAACTCCAGTATAATAAGCATCCCGTAATAAATAATCCATCCGGTCCGCATCGATTTGACTTGAAATTAAACTAACGACTAATTTATTTTCAGACGTTTTATGTATGACATCGGCTACTTTTTGTGGAAATTGAGCATCGACTTTTAATAAAACTTTATTAACTTCCGTCTCTCCTAAAATAATTTCCCGCGTAAAATCTTCATGATCTAGATCAAACACTTTTTCAAAGGAGTGGGAAAAAGGGCCGTGACCTAAATCGTGAAGTAGCGCCGCACAAAGCGTAAGCATTCGATCCTCTTGATTCCATTCGGGTATCTCGCTAAAATTGTCAATAATTCGCCTGACAATTTCATAGACACCGAGGGAATGGTTAAATCGACTATGCTCAGCACCATGGAATGTTAAATAAGTCGTGCCAAGCTGCTTAATCCGACGCAACCGCTGGAATTCTGGCGTTCCGATAAGATCCCAAATGACTTGATCTCGAACGTGGACATACCGATGCACTGGGTCTTTAAATACTTTTTCTTCACTTAACTGCTCGTTAAGATACGCCATTTTCTCCGACCTTTCTACAACGTTATATGGTCCATTATAGCGATATTTACGAAAATACAAAAGGGCATTTTCAGTTATTATCAAGATGACATTCAAGATAAATTAAAGTATAGCATAATTTTTTTAAAATTGGAACACCTGTTCTCGACCTTTTTTATGCCCCGCTTCACACACCGATAAACTGTACATCGCCTCATTATTCATATTAAAATGAAAGTATTAAAGCTAAAGGAAGAATAATGATGCATGAATTATTAAATATAAATGAAATAAATGTGATTGAAACTCATCCTTTTCCAACGAATGTGTCAAGCTCCTTTGCGATTGACGATATGTTATGTTTATCCGCCGACGAATCTTCAGAGACGAGCATCCGCTTCTGGACCCATTCACCGACGATTGTATATGGAATACCTGATAGCCGGCTTCCTTTTTTCAATGAAGGGGTCGAATGGGTTCGCCAAGCTGGATTCGACGTCGTTATTCGTAATTCGGGAGGGCTTGCTGTATTGCTCGATGAAGGGATTTTAAACATTTCCCTCATCTTCCCCGATTCAAAAGATATACATAAAGGCTACCAGGCGATGGTTAGTCTCATTCAAAACGTTTTTCAATCAGTCACCAACCAAATTAAAGCGTACGAAATCGTCAATTCATACTGTCCAGGGGATTACGATTTAAGTATTGACGGGAAAAAATTTGCTGGCATTTCACAAAGACGAATTAAAAACGCATCTGCTGTACAAATTTATTTATGTGTTGAAGGGGATGGCCATAAGCGCGCTGAATGGTTAAAGCAGTTTTACGATATTGCAAAAAAGGATGTCGAAACACCTTTTACTTATCCGAATATTGATCCGAACGTCATGGCTTCTTTAGAACAATTGTTAAATCAAAGAATAACTGTTCAAGAAGTGATTACACTTGTTATTAGAACATTAAAAGAACACGGAATAAAAGTAACGGACAAAACATTTAATAATCAAGAGAAATTATGGTTTAATGAACGGTATAAACTAATGAAAAGCCGTAACAAATCAGTCAACAGTTTGTAACAAAACGTTCAGTCATTATCTAATACGCTATGATGGCGTTATGATATATTAAAATTATTGGACTATTTACTAATTTAAGGAGTGAAGTAAATTGGCAGAACCTATTGAAACTCTAGATGGTTGGTACGCTTTACACGACTTTCACACAGTCGATTGGACGGCTTGGAAATATGCAACGGAAGAAGAAAGGAAAGAAGCGATTGCTGAATTAGAGCAGCTCATGGAAAATTGGGAGCAAATTGAAAAAGATCGTTTAGGAAGCTTCGGTTTTTACACGATTATTGGGCAAAAGGCTGATCTTTTATTTATTCACGTTCGCCCGACGATGGAAGAATTAACAGAGCTTGAAACAGCTTTCAACAAGACGAAAATTGCTGAATATTTAGTGCCAGCTTATTCTTACGTATCCGTTGTTGAGCTTTCGACTTATTTAGGAAAAGGGGATCCTGATGAAGATCCTGAAATTCAAGCTCGTTTGAAGCCTGTTTTACCGAAATGGAACCACGTCTGCTTCTACCCGATGGATCGCCGTCGTGTTGAAAATCATAACTGGTTTGCAGAATCAAAAGAAGAACGTTCCCGCTTAATGTACGAGCACGGTATGACAGGACGTAAATACGCTGGAAAAGTACGTCAAATCGTTACAGGTAGTATCGGATTTGACGATTGGGAATGGGGAGTTACTCTATTTGCCCACGATATTTTACAATTTAAAAAGTTAATTTATGAAATGCGCTTTGATGAAGTGAGTGCCCGTTTCGCTGAATTCGGCTCTTTCTTTATCGGACATCGTAAAGAGCGCGACGATATTGCAAAAATTATGAGTGTCTAGTGAATTAAATTAAAAATCCGAACGTA
>CALKAL010000060.1 GCA_937983065.1 uncultured Bacillaceae bacterium
GCTACAGAAATATTACCTCTTTATAAAACGAAGCAATTATCTCCCGTTGAATTGACCTATGACATATTAGGAAAAATCGACCAACTCAACTCGACATTAAATGCGTATATCACTGTGACACCTGAATTAGCTATCGAGCAGGCGAAACAGGCTGAACATGACATGATGCGAGGGAATCGAAGGGGTTTACTTCAAGGAGTTCCAATCGGGATTAAAGATAATTTTTTCACAAAAGGAATACGTACGACGGGCGGTTCAAAAATTTTAGCTAATTTTGTTCCAGATTATAATGCGACGACGGTTAATCACATTTATAATTCAGGTGCGATTATTTTAGGAAAATTAAATATGCATGAATTTGGTGGCGGACTGACGAATACGAATCCGTTTTATGGGGATGCAAAAAATCCGTGGAATATCGCCTATACGCCAGGTGGTTCGAGTGGAGGAAGTGGGACAGCATTAGCTGCGGGGTTAGCAACTTTAGCAACAGGGACAGATACGTTCGGTTCAATAAGAGTTCCTGCAGCGATGTGTGGTATTTACGGGTTAAAACCGACATATGGCTTAGTGAGTACAAAGGGATTATTTCCGCTCGCTTGGTCATTAGATCATCCAGGTCCGATGGCGCGCTCAGCAACAGATCTAGCTTTACTTTTACAAGTGATGGCGGGATATGATCCAGATGATCCAGCAAGTTTAAACGTTCCTACTCCGAACTATATGGAATGTTTAAATAGGGATATCACTGGGTTAAAAATCGGCATTCCGACATACTTTTTAAAAGGGCTAGATGGTGAGGTTGAAAGACTATTTAAACGATCAATTAATGAGTTAGAAAATTTAGGCGCATACATTATTGAAGTGGACATTCCTGAATTATCTTTAACAACTTTTGCTGAATATGTTACGACGACGGGTGAAGGGGCAACATCAGGTAATCGGTGGTTAACTGAATTCCCCGCTGATTTAGCGCAAGATGTACGTATTTTCTTATCTACAGGTGCTGTCACTCAAACACCTCAATACGTTAAAGCGCAGCAAGCCCGAAGAAAATTAACAAACGCTATGAAGAATGTTTTTGAAAAAGTTGACGTTTTAGTTAGCCCGACGATTCCGATTAAAACACCACCCTTTAGTTCGAATTGGGTCGAGCAAAATTTAGATGTCATTGAAAAATGTATTCCATTTACAGGGCCTGCGAATTTAACAAGTATACCGAGTTTATCGATGCCAATTGGGTTAGATACGAATGGGCTTCCAGTTGGGATGCAAGTGATGGGGAACCATTTGTCAGAGCCTTTATTATTAAATATAGCGAGTGTGTGGGAAAAGACGATAAGAGGTCAGCGCAAGAGTGGTTTATCTGAAATAAATGTCACTTAGAAAAAAAGTTTATGGATGCTTCTGTTAAGGGCTTCTAATTATCTAACAATCACCTATAATACCGATTTTTCATATCATATATTGAGAAATTGGTAGGGGGACCTAACATGTACGGTCAATGGCCATATTATTATGCAAGATCCGTCGTTAATCCATATGATCCAATATATCAAAGACACTCATTTATTGACCACGATCCTTTTAGGTATAGAGATGATTATTTTAAATATGCTTCGTTTGGAAATAACTCTTATGAACATGATTACAGACAATATCCCGAGGTGGATCCGTCAACATTTCAGCATTCAGCCGAAGCGTTTAGACAGTTAATGCAAGATGCGGGTCAATTATTTACGGCATTAGGAACACAACCGGATTTGGCGAGAGAAATGATGGATGCTGCGCAAGTCGATGATAAAGAACGGGTTGAAGAGCTTATTCATTCGACTGGAGTTGTGGGAAATGTTGAACTCCAATATACCCCAGAAAGCTTAACGATTAATATGGATTCTCAAGCGGAAGGAACGGAATGCTGTCAATTAACGATGGTTTTGCGCTGGTAGATTTTAAGATTTCATGCGTACTGACTATTTATATTTGCCTAAAGGGTCATCAATGGATGGCACTTTAGGCATTTTCATATTCCTATCTTAGTTTGCAAGATAAGGTCATGTTATAAAAACGACTATTTTGGCAATAAATAGAATGAAATATTAAAAATGAAGGTAGGAAGCAGGGTTTAAAGATGCCAGAAAATAAAAGAAAAAAATATTTAACGATTGGAAGTTTTATTTTAGGATTCGGTTTTATGGGTGCGATGGACGGGGTTATTTACCATCAAATTTTGCAATGGCATAGTGTTGTTATGGATACCGATCGGACTGGGCAAATTATAAGTGATGGTTTATTTCATTTAGTTGTGACAATCGCTTTAGTTATTGGTGGTGTTTACTTATGGTTAGCGGGAAATCCAAAAGATGTTGCAAGTGGAACTCGGCGTTTAATCGGCGGTTTTCTAATCGGGACTGGAGCTTTTAATTTAATTGAAGGCATCATTAATCATCATATTTTGCAAATTCATCCATCATGCGATCCGAATTGAGATCCCTAATGATAAAACACCGCCAACGATTACTGGAGAAGTGAGGCAAGATTACTCGGGAAGTTGGTATGTCCGTATTGATACAGAGCATTTTACATTTGCCCCTGAAAAGGTTGGATTAGATGAGACAAATTATAATGAAGGGCACGCGCATTTATATTTGAATGGAAAAAGAATGAATCGAATGTATGGGCAATATTATAATTTAGGAGAGTTGAAGAAGGGAACTTATAACATTTTAGTGACATTAAATGCGAATAATCATGGTTTATATACATATGAAGGAAAACCGATTATATTTGAAGAAACTATTGAAGTAAGATAATAACCATTTCTGATTAATTTTTGATAAAATAAAAGTATAGGTAAAAAGATTGAAGGAGGATTATATGGTTAATCCAATGTCGAATGTCCCAAACTTTATAAAAAGGGAAATAGAGAAGCTAGAAAAATTAACTAAGCCCGTCACTCAACGTGCATACAAATATATTTTTTGGTCATATCCATTAATTTTTATTTCATTGATCAATCTAATTATTTTATTGTTTTTCATACCGACTGAAACTATTTTTAATAGTGGTACAGTTATTTTTGCGATAATGGGGGCAATCGGATTTGCATTGTCTAGAGAGGCAAAAGTACAACGCCGAGAAATTATGAAACTAAGCTCAGATTATATGATCAATAGAATAAAAAAGAGTGATATCGTCTCTGATCATTTAAAAAGTGAATATATTAACCGGGTGAGACAACAGCCGAGTCGCTCGATGCATCATTTCGTTGAGTTTTTACAAAAGGAAAACAAACTATCTTACTATAATTAATTTTGATTGTTTAGAAGGTTAAGCTAGATTTTTTTGATTTAACCTTCTAAACTTTATTTTTATATTTAATTAACAGCGGATTAGAAGGAATCAATACA
>CALKAL010000061.1 GCA_937983065.1 uncultured Bacillaceae bacterium
AATCGAGGAAACGATGAACGCTCATCTTGGAAAATAAAAAAGCACTCTCTTAAATAGGGAGTGCTTATTAACCCTCATATTCGTCCAGTATTTTTACGTGAGTTCCGCATTTACACCGACCATTACCATTGTTTTTAATTTTAATATCCTTACGTCAAGAAGGATATTTTATCGTCATTTTATTAACCTCCATATATTAATTGTTCGAATTTTAGTTTAGCAATTTTGTTCTTTAAATAATTATAAATTATAAAAAGGAGAATTGAAGCTTTTTAAAAACTTTTGCTCAACCATAATAACTTAAGTTCAAATATATCATTTTTTGATATATCACTTTACAGATGTATCACATTATGATATATTATTTTTAAACCAATATATCACTTAATGATATATCAATAAATGATAAGGGGGTGATTGATTGAAAGCGACAGAGCAGTTAACAGATTCAATGTTTTACATTATGGCAGCTTTGACTAAACCAAGACACGGCTATGGGATCATGTCTTTAATCGAAGAGACAACGAAGGGTGCAATTACAATAGGACCAGCTTCGATGTATACAATCATTAAAAAATTGCTGAATCAAAAATGGATCTATTTATATGACGGGACTGATTCAAGACGAAAAACGTATTACTTAACTGAAAAGGGTAAAAAAGTGCTTGAAGAAGAAGTGAAGGTAAGAAAGCTCATGGTTGAATTAGCGGAAAACGGACTGAAGGAGGTTGAAAAATGAGTCAAACAAAATTTATTATGTCAAGTGGCTTAGCTTTTTCTGAGGAGAAGGATATGGATAGGTTGCGCAGGCAATCTTTAAAAGGATGGCATGTGGATGGTTTTCAATTTATGGGTTATTCCTTGAAGAAAGGTGAAAGTAAAGATTACATTTACAGCCTTGATTATCGCACGTTAGCTTCGGCTGAGGAAAATGAATACTTTGAATTTTTCTCATCGGCTGGCTGGTCCCATGTTGCTTCAGATGGTGATATGCATTTATTTCGTGCAGAGCCTGGCACGAAGCCAATTTATTCCGATCAGGAAACGAAAGTGGAAAAATATACGCGGGCAAATAAGTGGGTCATCGGGTTAACCATTCCACTCGTACTAATAACAGCATTGTTATGGGTTGGTATGGTATTCACGGAAGATACGTTAAAAACAATCCTTTTTGTAGCGGCAGCTATATTTACTATATTTGCTGTACCAATCACGTGGACTGCATTTGCATCTACAGGTTATGTTATGAAAGCTAGAGGTCGAAAAGGGGTAGGTAGTTTATTAAAATGGCTACCGATCATAGTTGTTGTTGGAGTAGTAATCACATTGTTTATCATCGATCCTTCGATTGTTAATAATCGGATTTTACTTTCTGCATTAATTGGTGGTATTTCTGGCGTGGTTATAGTTTGGGTATTAGGTTCAATATTTAATAAAATAAGAGGATAATGGATAAAAAATAAGCCGATAAACTTTAATCGTTTATCGGCTTATTTGAATTAAAGACCGAACTTGGTGAATTCGTTAATATTTATTTTTTCTCTCTTCTCGCCTTTATTTCAGTATCGTTAAGTTTGATTTCTTTTTTTGGAGTAGACACTTTTTTAATATCATAATGATGAAGTGCTCCTGTTCCGCCTTCACTAATCATTCTAGAAATTTCCTTCGTCCGCATTTCCTTACTTCTATCAATGACTATTTTCCGTCTCATGTTATCGTTGTTTGGCATGTTACATACCTCCCACTTTTTCTTTATAATAGCAAACAAATGGAGTTGAAGTCTATATTTTGTGCTATTTGATCATAAGCTAGAAAAACTTGCTCATAAAATTGGTAAATTGATCATATAACGTAAAATTTGATCATATCACTTCCGAATTTGATCATAACCGAAGAAATTTGATCATAACTAGTCCAACAGTTCAAGCTCCTTCTTCGCTTTTGGCTCAGTGAGTGAATTTGCTATCCATGCCCTTCACTCAATCATTGATCAATAATAAGGTTAGTTGATATATCTTTTGAAATTAGGGTAAAAATAAGAAGAGCCATTTCTTAATTCGGCGTATCAAACGCCATCTTTATGGATCCTTTTAATTATACTTGGATGCTCCATGAGGTTCATAGAGAAGTAAGCCAGGAGGAGAAGATGAAATATTGGGAGGAAAATAGAGATAAATAGTGATCGACAAATCTAAATTGAGCATAAATCATGAAATTCGCGCATAACCAAATAAAAATAAAAAGACGAAAGCTCCCTCGCTTTCGTCTTCGTCATTAATTTCCGCTCTCTTCTTGCCAAACCTGTTCAAGAACTTGTTGAAATTGTTCGACGGGTTGAGCACCTGAGACGGCGTACTTATTGTTAAATACGTAAAATGGAACTCCTTGAACACCGACTTGTCGCGCTTCTTGTATGTCCTGGTTCACTTTATCGGTATAATTTTTGTCTTGTGTACTTAAAAGGGCAGCTTCTTTATTAAGGCCGACTTCCTCAGACAGACTTCCAATCGTATCTAGATCACTTAATAGCTCACCTTCAGCGAAATGGGCTCTGTAAAATCGTTTGAAAAAGTCATTCCCTTTTCCTTCTTCTTTAGCATATTGGAAGGCATGATGCGCTGGGATAGTGCTTGAAAATTTCGCTGTATCATAATCAATTGTGATACCAGCATTTTCAGCCATGTTCACAACGTTTTGGAACATTTGCCGTGCTTCATCTGTCGAGACACCTTTCATTTCAGCAAATGTTTCATAATAATCTTTGTTCGGATTATGGGCCGCTTCAGGTGAGAGAAGAAAGCTTTTATATTCAATCTCAACTTGATCAGCATGCTCGAATTGTTCTAATGCCTTGTACAAATGTGTCTCGCCAATATAGCAAAATGGGCACATAAAATCAGACCATATCGTAATTTTCATTATTTTTTCTCCTTCTCTTCCTTAATTGGGCCGCAAATTCCAGTTTCCATATCGCAAACAAACCCACCCGAATTAGAGCCATGAAACTCTTTTAACGGTTGAAGTGGTTTAATGTCTAATGGTTTTTCTTTCACTGCTTTTTTATCCAAATCGAGCCCTCCTTTGAAAAATCAATGGTAATTACATTATAAAGGATACAACCAACTTATAAAAAGTAATCCGCTCATCATGGGAAAAAGTGGAGTCGAAATCTCTCGAAAAGCCTTTACTCAATCAACTTATCTTGAAATCGTTTCGTTGCGACGAGGAAAATCATTAATATTAATTCTGAAATGTTATGGGCAGTCCCCGTTTCCAAAAACCGTTCAAGGAGTGGGGCTAATGCCATGGCGATCACTCCAATGAAATACCACGGCCATTTTTGCTTCCACCAAACGATAATTGACGTAATTAGTAAGCTGATCATCACAGCAAAAATCATAATCGGAATATCAAACGGCTTCGTCATTTCATAGCTTAAAATGCCATGCGTCCATTTAGGTTCTAGGCCACTATGATCGAGTAACGTAAAAAGCTCAATAAAAATAATAATTAATGTAAAAATATTTATGACTAAATTCGATGTCGGCTTTTTCGCAAAAGTTATATCGGCTTTCCTTAACGTATTCCAAGCAAATAAAATAAGTAGCGGCGTAATAAAACCGTGCAACCAATAGCGAAATTCATTTAAGTTTTTTAAAAGCTCCCCTTCGCCTATATATTTTCCAATCGCCAACATCCCGTTATCGTAAAGTAAAGCTAAAATGACTAAAAGAAGGACATTATCGTAGTGGATGAACGGTTGACCTTTTGAAAAATAGGATGTAATGAAAAACAAAATAATATAACTAATAATAATTAAAAAGTAAATAAAAGTGTCCATCGTTTAAACCTTCTTCATCATTTATTCTTTTATGATGTCCAAAGTGACGAAGTTAAATCACTTTTATGTTTATTCAAAAATTTACCCACTTATTATTGCGTCGTATATCCTCCGTCAATGACGATAGCTTGTCCTGTAATTCCGCCTGCTTTTTCACTAGCGATAAAGGCCGCATAATCAGCAACTTCTTTTGTGGAAAGAAGCCGCTTTTGTGGGACGAGTGGGTAAATCACTTCCTCGAGCACTTTTTCAATAGGAATATTTCGTGTTGTGGCAAGGTCATTGAGCTGATTTTGTACGAGGGGTGTATTGACATAACCTGGGCAAAGAGCGTTTACCGTCACACCGTGCTCTGCTCCTTCTAATGCCGCGACCTTCGTTAAACCGATGACCCCGTGTTTAGCGGTATTATAAGCTGCTTTTCCTGCGAAGCCGACGAGTCCGTTAATCGATGCAATATTTATGATTCGTCCGAATTTCTGCTTTTTCATTACTGGAAAT
>CALKAL010000062.1 GCA_937983065.1 uncultured Bacillaceae bacterium
ATAAATGCTATGGCTTTACGTTTAAACGATTAATATTAAAAAATTGAAAGATTTAAGTGTAGGGGGGGTAAAAATGAAAGTTAATTTTGGAAATGTCGCAAAAAATTACGCCCAATTTAGAAATGATTTGCCTATTGAGCTACTGGAAAGTTTAAAGCTTAGAGGTATTAATTTTAATAATAAAAAAGTGGCAGATTTAGGCTCTGGAACTGGCGTGCTAACTAGGGCATTACACAAGGAAGGAGCCATTGTTGTTGGAGTAGAACCATCTAAAGAGTTAATTCAAGAAGCGAAAGAACTGGATAAAAATGCAGGAAATACGATTGAGTATGTTAACGCCTTTTCGGAATCTACAACATTGCAGGAAGATACATATGATTATGTGACCGTGTTAAGAGCTTGGCATTGGTTTGATCGAGAAAAGACTCTTACTGAAATTAAAAGAATCTTAAAGGACAATGGCTCGTTAATTGTTATGGACTCAGGATTTACTTCTAGAAGTAAAGTTGTTGTCGATACCCTTGAAATTATTAGTAAACATATGCCGGGTGGAAAGTTGAAATCAGCAGGTTCAAAGGCGAATTCAAAGCAGAGGATCAATAGTTTTCCTGTTGATTGGTTTAACGAATGGCAAGAGCATCAATTTGAATTACAAGAAACATATAAATTTAACTATAACGTAACGTTTACAAATGAAAAATGGATCGGAAGAGTAGGTTCCCTTTCGTGGTTATCTAGTTTTGATGAAAATGAGAGAAGCCATATACTGACTGAAGTTTATAACCATTTAGAAAAAGAGTATAAGGGGATCAAACACAACATTCAACATGGTTGCTATATTACGGTATTAGGACGTCCTGAAAAGTAGTGAAAAGTTTACTCGAAATACCTAAAACTAGATGGGGGAGAACGGATGTGATTATTTGGGAAAATATAAAGCAATCTTATTTGATTTAGATGATACCTTACTTGATAGGGATCAGGCAGTAGAAAATTTGTTTTTTGTTATTTTAGAAACGTGTTATGGTGATGTTAAAGATTCAGTGAAAAATATCATGCTAGAAAAATTCAAGGAATACGATAAAGGTAATTATGGCGATGGCAATAAAGTAAAAGTAATAGAGCCATTTTTTGATGAATTTCCACCCAAACATAGAATACCGAGTAGTGACATTCAAACCTTTTGGAATCATCATTTTCCTGATTGTTTTTCCGTCAATCAAAATATTATTAACATCTTAAACACTATAAAGAAGCAAGTTAAAGTTGCAATTATAACAAACGGATCGACAGAAAGACAAAAAGCAAAAATAGTTAACACGAATTTAGATAATCTTTTTGAAGTAATAATAATTTCTGAGGAAGTAGGACTAAGTAAGCCCGATAAACGCATCTATGAACTAGCATTAAAACGACTTAATGTACAACCAGAATCCGCGTTATTCGTTGGGGATAATTTGGAGTTGGATATTATTGGTGGGCCTCAAAACGTAAACATTAGGGGAATATGGTTCAACCCTCAAGGAGCGGTAAATAATACCGAGATCAAACCATTTGCGGAAATTATTTCTTTTGATGAATTATTGAGTTTTGTTTAAGGTAAACATATGCCTTGTATCTTATCCGTATATATTTAGGGAGGATATATCACATTGAAATTGAAACCAGAAAAATTTGATTATGTTTCAGAAACAGAAAGATTGGTAATAAGACCATTAAATAATGATGACTATGAAAATTGGCTAAATGAACATGAAAATCGTTATCCATCCCAAAATCGCCACGACGAAGGAAAAGTAGATATGAGTGAATACACAATGGAGTGGTTTCACAAACTAATAGATAATCATCAAGAGTTAGCACTGAGTGATGTTGCTTACGTCTTTGGAGTATTTAGAAAAGAAGATGGTATTCATCTAGGCATGGTTGATGTTTTAACCTTGGCGAGAGGTGAGTTTCAATGGGGGAGTATAGGATATACGATTCATAATCAGTATTGGCGAAAGGGTTATGGAAAAGAAGCGGTGAAAGAGGCTCTTGATATTGCATTTCAACACTTAAAATTCCACCGTATAGAAGCACATATTAATCTGGATAATGCACATTCTACAAAATTAGCTGAAAGTGTAGGGATGGAATTCGAATGCATTCGTAAAGGTTTTATATACGAAAATGACGAGTGGACCGACCATTTAGTCTATTATAAGAACTTAAAATAATCTATTCCAACAGTAAGGAATCACTATATAACAAGAGAACTCTAAAAAAATGGAGTTCTCTTATTTTATTGCGAGTATATTGAGGTGTTCTATCATACTTGTTAGTTATCAAATTGGGTTTTTTAGCATTAGACAATTATGGTATAATTAGGATATAAAACTTTTCTGAATAAATAAACGCACTTTTAAATTATGAAACTAATTTAAAGGCTCATTGCAAAAATACATATTGTTTAGAATGGGAGATAGTTTTATGATTTTACATGTTAAAAACGTTAACAAGTCATTTGGAAAGGAAAAAGTTTTGGATAACCTTTCCTTTTCTATTGAAGAAAATCAAATTATCGCGTTAGTCGGTCCAAATGGTTCGGGAAAAACGACATTACTAAATATTATTACTGGTTTGGAAGAAGCGGATGATGGAGAAATAAAAATATTAAATATGAGTAACAAAAATCCCGATGTTTTTAAAGAAATTGCTTATATGCAAGATAACTCGGTTCTTTACGATTATTTAACAGGGTATGATCATTTACAGTTTATCGGTGATGTTCAAAGTTTAACTAAAGATCAGATTATATCTACTGCTGAAAGAGTAGGGATAAAAAGTTATTTAAATAAGAAAGTCGGTAAATATTCTTTAGGTATGAAGCAACATTTATTACTAACGATGGCTTTATTAAATCAACCGAAATTACTTATATTAGATGAACCATTAAACGGATTAGATCCAACAAGTGTTATTCGAGTGCGTCAAATTCTTCAAGATATACATAAAGAGGGCACTGCAATTCTATTATCCTCGCATAATCTTTCAGAAATCGATCGAGTGACTTCAAATATTTTATTCTTAAAAAACGGAAATCTCATCAAAGAAGACATTTCCAAGCATCTAAATACTTTTTATAAAATAAACGTCAGCAATACAGAAAAAGCCGTTGAAATATTAAATAAGATTGGTGTTGAAATTAACAATGTCGATGAGGATCAATTGTATATTTCAACCAATGAGCACTCTATTCAAGATGTTGTCCTTGAATTGGCAGAAAACGAAGTCCAAGTAACGGATATAAACAAAGAGATTTTAGGATCAGAAGAGCGGTATCAAAAGATTTTTGAAGAAGGTATTTAAAAATGTTTAAATTACAATCGTTCGAACTTAAAAAAATATTCAAGAAAAAAAGGCTACTTTATTTACTTATCATTATAGCGATATTTTCTTTATACCAATTTACAAACAATGCGTCACAGCAGGATCAATTGGTGGACCAGTTATATGAAAAGACTGAAACATTATACAATGAAGTTAATTTCATTGATCGGGATTTAGATGAAAAACGGTTGAAAAACCAATTAGATGACCTAGGATTGGAACGGTCTAATTATATTAAAGAGATGAAGTCTGCCCTTTCCCGATGGAGAAGTGCGATATATTATGAAGAATTTAACGATATCCCAAAATTTGAACGAGAATTTTTACAGAGTTTACAAGCGTATCTGAATACGGGGGAAGAATTTGAACCTCTAGACGGCTTAAGCTTTGAATATGCCTTACAGAAAAACGCTTGGATGATTGAGCATGATCTAGCAATTGAGGATGAAACTTATCCAGTTTCTCCCCATTTATTTTTAAAGGAATCTAGTAAATGGTTATTTGGTATATTAGGAATCATTATATTACTCCTATGCTTTGGAGATATTTTATCAGCTGAAAGAGAGCAACATACGTGGCTAACGCTGAAAACCCAGCCAATCACAAATTTTAAAATCTTCTTTTCTAAATATTTCGCACTGCTTATCGGGTTATTGTTTTATATTTTCTTCACGATTTTTATCGGGGTTTTTGTACCGATTATTTTAGGTGACCATCAACTAATATTAAACTACCCTCAAGCTTTTGTTGTCGGTGATGAAGTAGCTATCATTTCTACATTACATTACTTACTTTTAAAGATCATGCTGTTGATTGTTGCGGCATTAATTTCATTTAGCCTCATATTTTTAGTAAGTAAATTATTTAAAAGTACATTCAGTACGTTAATGACTAGCTTTTTCGTATTACTCATTGGTTATTTATTGACCGAGTCGGTATCACTTTTACAAACGCCTATTAATATTTTTCAACATTTACGCTTAGATCAAATCATACTCGAGCAAGTCAATTTAATCGATTGGAAATATCCTGTCTTCGCAATTTTATGGAGCGCGATTATTCTTGTCATTGCTTCCGTTTTACCTGAGAGGGTAGGAAAGCACATCCATTTTAACACGACAAGGAAAGCCTTTAATTCAGGTGAAACAAATTCAAAGAGGGGTAAACTTTGGAATGTCGTCATTTTTGAATTTAGAAAGTTGTTTAGAAAGGGTAATTTGATTCAAGGGTTAATTATATTACTTTTGTTAATTAGCATTGGATACTACTTTCTATACCAATTTGAAGTAGCTAAAGAAAAAGAATACTTCGACTATTTAAATGAAGAATTAACTGCAATTCAAAATGGATTAATTCCGATGTTTGAGGACAGTTTGGGAAACTTTACCATGGAAATGGAGAATACAAGTGATGAATTACAAAAAGAAGCACTCCAAGAATATATTGAAGGATATACGGAAGCTATTCATTTATATGAAACTCGAATGAATAAAATCAATGAAGGAATAGAGGGGTATCAATTAGGAAAATGGGCTCCGCTTTATGAGCATCAACTCTTTCAAGTTAAGTTAATGAATGGTGATTTTGATGAACCTTTAAAACATATCAGTCACGGTGAAGCAACAAAAAACGAATTCCGATATTATGTCAGTGTTGAAGAAAAGAAGTGGTTAATAGAAAAAGATATTCAACCGATATTTTCGGGGGATTACAGATTAACGATGCACGATGAATGGCCAGATTATCCAATAAATGAAATGGGTCGTCGTAATTATGAAAAACGAAATCAAAATGTTAATGCGAGCGGATTATACAGTTTATATCATTATTACGAATTTTATATATATGTCATACCTCTTTTACTATTTTTATTTTTACTAGGAACGAGTATTTCTTCTGAGAGGGGTAAGAAAAATACAATTTTCTACATGCAAACACAACCGATTTCCAGTCGAACTATCTTTTTAGGAAAAACAATTAGTTCTTCGTTAGTAGCATTTGCAAGTATTTTAGGGTTAGTATCGTTCATTTTACTATTAGGAACTGTATTTAATCGATTTGGAGATTGGAACTACCCAGTTTTACATTACGATACGTTGAGCACGTCTACTGCAGAAAATTACACAGGCATTATAACGGATTACCATGATTACGGATTTCATTTTATCCCATTAGGAAATTACTTAATACAATGCTTAGTTCTATTGTTATTAGTTACTTTATTTATGATTGCCTTAGGGAACGTCATATCATTATTTGTGAAAAATACGTTTACCGTACTGCTCTTGTCGATTGTTATTAATATCTTTGGATATATCATGAGTGTTGAACATTTGTCACAGTGGTCTTATTTATCTCCGTTCACCTACTTTGATATTTTTAGGGTTTCAAATGGAGAAGTGGCAACGTTATTCGATCAACCATTAATTAATAGTTACATGGGCTTCTTTATTTTAATCATTTCTACGTTATTATTAGTTATGATCGGTTATTTCAAAAGCAGGAGAAAAGGTGTGTAATGTAACAAAAATATGGTTGTTCATATAAGGGAAGGGTGTAGTGTGTTGATCAATAGTTTGCGTGTTAGATCAAATGGGGTGGAATTAATTGCTTTAGACTATGGTGGCAATGAATCTCAAGATATATTATTACTCCATGGATTAGCTGGTCGTGGAAGTGAATGGGAGAATACTGCGGAATGGCTTATTCAGTATGGGAGGGTCATCGCACTTGATCAACGTGGGCATGGAAGTAGTCGTACAAACGTTACTGATTTTTCCCGTAGTGCATATGTTCAAGACGCCATCGAAACAATTGAACAACATTGTACTCAGCCTATCGTCCTAGTTGGTCAATCGATGGGTGGACTTAATGCGTTTTTAGTTGCGGCTAAACGTCCGGATTTAGTAAAAGCACTCGTCGTTGTAGAAGCGACTCCAGAACGTAATCGTAATGCACAGCATGATATTCAAAATTGGTTAGATAATTGGCCCGCTCCTTTCCAAAACCTTGATGATGCCAAAGAGTTTTTCGGCGGAGATACTTTGTATAGTAGAACTTTTGCTAAGTCATTGGAAAAGCGTAAGGATGGATACTGGCCAGCATTTAATAAAGAAGACATGATTCATTCACTTGATGATGTCGTTTCGAAGGATTACTGGGATGAATGGAAGAAGATTGAGTGTCCTACTTTGGTAGTTGCGGGTGAAAGAAGTTCAATCACTAAACCACTGTTAGAAAAAATGATTAGCTCTATACCAAAAGGACAATACGTTTATATTCCAGAAGCGGGTCATGATTTGCACTTGGAAAGGCCTGATGAATGGGGAAAAGCTCTAGAAGATTTTTTGAATACCTTGAAATATGACTGATGATATTAAGCTAATAGCGTATTGGAATAATGTAATAGCTTGTTATGAAAGTGATTTGATGAGGCACACTTGTCCTTTTTGTGGCTTTATTTCAAAAATTAGATCGTCTTAATGGCGGTCTTTTTTTTGCCAAAGAAGCAGGATTTAAATTAATTATACAGAATCTCTTAAAGAAGAACTTATATATGTAGAGGTGTTTTTGTGGAGAATCCAATTTTAAATCAAATCGGAACAATATTTATCCCTGTAAGTAACATTGAGGAAGCTAGAGATTGGTACTGTGATATTTTAGGACTAGAAACAAATGGAGAAATTCAATTTGGTCATCTTTACGTTATACCGATGGAAGGAACAGATATTGTGTTAGACAGCAAGATTTATTCAGAAGATAAAATATATAACATTCCAGCTTTCCACTTCAATACAAAAAACATTGAGGAAGCATATCAGTTTATGCGTAACAAGGGCGTTAATTTGATTACAGAAATTCAGCATAACCACTACTTTAATTTTAAAGACCCTGATGGAAATACTTTGATGATCTGCAAGTGTTAAAATGAGTACAAGAAAGTAGACGTATAGTTAGTTGAAGCAATTTTCTTGGTTCAAAGGAATGGGAGGGGTGATGCTTTGAAAACACCCATAATTAATATTCTAATAGTTTGTTTATATTGTTTTCCGTTCGCTTACTTTTCAATGCACGTAGACTTTTTTTATGGTTATATACTCGGTTATATATTACTGATTGTAGGACCTGCGATTCTTGCCTTTTTTAGCAAATATTATAGTGAGACAATGCCTGTTATTACTGTTATTTTAGGTAATGTAATATCGACAATTATTTCATTTTATTTTTTGCACAAAACAGAAATTGAGTTAGGGGATACCGGGTATGGTGGTTTTTTTAAACCATTTACCCCAGATTCATTATTACTGTGGGCTAGCTTTTTAAATCTGATTCCTCAGTTTCTCGTTATTAAATTAGCAGATAAAATGAAAAAGACGTAGAGTAAATTAATTAGTATCCTTCATTTTCGCTCTATGAGAACTATTTCATCAATCAATCGGTTGATTCTATGGAAAATTATTTTCTTTCAAAACTGGCTATCTCATCGTTTGTGAGATAGCCAGTTTGTATTTCTGAAACAATAAGTATATGCTTGGTAACAAACTTTAACATCCATGTTAACAACCGTTGATAGACTGGTTATACAACATTAATCATACTAAAGAAAGGAGGTATGAAAATCATGATAAATATGAATTTAAAACGACTGCGACAGTTACATCAATTGACACAAGAAGCATTAGCAGAAAAATTAGGCGTTTCTCGTCAAGTCATTGCGAAATGGGAAAGAGGCGAATCAACCCCAGAGTTACATTTTGTTATTCAACTTGCTGAGTTGTATGATGTAACGATTGATAATTTAGTTAATTTTAACGAGGAAGAAGCGGGTTTATCTGTCCCGCCAAAGGGGAAACACGTATTTGGCGCAACAACTGTTGGCGAGCGAGGTCAAATTGTTATTCCGAAAAAAGCTCGGGAGATTTTTAATATAGACGCTGGTGATACGTTAATTATTGTTGGCGACGAAGAACGGGGACTCGCCATCGTTCCAGAAAATTATATGCAAGGTTTTTTCCCTCCTAATGTCGTCCTAGATAAAAAGGAGGGAGATCAATGATTGCAATCGAAACGAAAAACTTATCGAAAATGTACGGTGGTAAGGTAGTTGTTGATAATGTCTCCTTAACGGTCAATAGAGGTGAGGTGTTTGCTTTACTCGGCGTAAATGGTGCAGGGAAAACGACGATTATAAAAATGTTATCCGGTTTAGTTAATATGACGAAGGGTGAAGCGTTCATTTTTGAACATGATGTTGAAAAAGCGAAAAACGAAGTGAAAAAGTTAATCGCAGTTTCTCCCCAAGAAACGGCGATTGCTCCTAATTTAACAGTCTATGAAAATTTAAATTTATTAGCAGGTATTCACGGATTTTCTAAAACGAAGCGGGAACAAAAAATAAATGAAATGATGGATATATTTTCGCTCCATCCCTTCAGTAAACAACGAAGTAAAACATTATCCGGTGGTTGGAAGCGTCGGTTAAGTATTGCGATGGCTTTAATAAGTGAGCCCGATATTTTATTTCTTGATGAACCAACTTTAGGGTTAGATATTTTAGCAAGACATGAATTGTGGGAAGTAA
>CALKAL010000063.1 GCA_937983065.1 uncultured Bacillaceae bacterium
TCATCGACCTCGTGCATTAGCACTGCGGGGTCTCACCTAGGCTCTTCGACGAACACGACGTTCTAGTGTCGGCGTTGGTCACAGGACGTGACCGTATTTAGCCGACCTTCCCGCAGGAGTCTACGTATATTTCCAGAGCTAGTTTATTCATCGTTCGGTTTTTCAATTCATCCTTTTTGTTTTATCCCAGCCACTTTAATTAATATCATTAATCAATTAAATCATTTAAAAATTTGTGGAGTTGTTCTAAATATTTTTCTTCATAAATGACAAAAGCCTCGCCGTGACTTGCTTCATCAAAAATGATGATATCCGCTTCACTTGCCGTATTCTCATACAGCTCCATCGCCATATGAGTTGGGACAAACGTATCCGCTCCACCATGTAAATAAAGAATTGGCACTTCTGCCTTTTCCACTTGTTTCATAGCTGATGCTTCATAAAAAGAATAATCGGCCCGAATTTGCGTAATTAAACTCGTTGTCGGAAGAAGTGGAAACGATGGTAAGTGAAACATGCGCTCCAATTGATACTTAAATAAGTCATACGTGCTTGAAAATGGACTATCAGCAACGATTCCTTTTACTTGGTTTGGCAACTCTTCACCACTTACCATTAAAACCGTTGATGCTCCCATTGACAGACCGTGTAAAATAATTTCGCTATCCTCACCAACTCGAGCGATCACTTGATCAATCCATTTTAAATAATCGAGCCGATCATGCCAGCCGAAACCGATATAGTCACCTTCACTAACCCCATGTCCTCTTAAATCAGCAGTAAAAACGTTATAGCCTAAATCTTCATAATAATGTTGACCGAATAAAGCCATATCACGACCACGACCTAAATAGCCATGCGCAAAAATAACCGTTTTATTCGTCGGCTCTTCTGCTTCTAAAAAGTAACCTTGCAAATTTAAATCATCAAAAGACTCGATCTCCCATAATTCAAATACTTTTTCATCAAACCAATCACGCCAGTCACCAGTTAAGAAAACATCCATCGCTTCACTTGAAACGACTAAATCATCATTATCTTGTAAAAACGTTTTAACTTCTCTTTTTATCGCTAAATTATAAAAATAATTACTCGCTACAATATTCGCCGTCAATAACAAAACGAGTACAACTGACCCAATAATTAACCATTTTTTCTTTTTACTCATCCCCGCTCCCCCTCTATGATGCTATAATTCTATTATACAGAAAATTCAGCAGTTATTGAGAGGTAATAGGTGGAATGTTGAAGATAATAGTCGAAAACTTTCTTTCAATCTATCCTTCTAATTTGAAAATAAAAAACCTCACACTCCAAATTTTAATCGTTTGAAGTCTGAGATTTTTAATGGCTAAGTTTATCAAAGTTGCCCTAACTTATTCTAGTCCTTCTATAATCGTTTCAATATTCCATTCCATCATATTATAATACGAATCTCCCTCTTCGCCTTCTTCACTAATCGAATCAGTAAATACTTCTCCAAAAATCGGGACTCCCGTTTCGTTTGAGACAGCTTCCATACTACGCGGATCAACACTCGTTTCGACGAATAAGCTTTTTATATCATTGTTATTAACGATATCAATAATACGTGTGAGCTGCTCAGGCGTTCCTTCCTCCTCCTGATTAATTTCCCAAATATATTCATCCGTAAAACCGTAAGCCTCTGCAAAATATTTAAACGCACCTTCACTCGTGACTAAAATACGCTGTTCTTCTGGGATCTCACTAAATTCCGAAATCGCACGTTCATGAAGGGCTTCAAGTTCAGAAATATAGTTTTCAGCATTCGCTTTGTAAGTTTCTTCATTGTCTGGATCAAGTACAATGAGAGCATCCCGGGCATTTTCTACATACTTAATCCCGTAGGTTATGTTCAACCATGCATGGGGATCCTCCATTCCTTCCAACCCTTCTGAGCTTAAATATTTCGGTTCAATCCCTTCACTCAGCCTAAAAACATAGGCATCTTCACTATCTTTACCTGTCGTTTCTAATAACCGCTCAAACCAAGCGTTACCCGTTTCTAAATTTAATCCGTTATAAAAAATAACATCTGCATCCGTCGTTTTTTGAACATCTAACGGAAGGGGATCATATTCATGGGGGTCTGAACCAACTGGTGCTAAACTATGAATTGACACTAAATCTCCTCCGACATTTTTGACGATATCATAAAGAATCGAATACGTTGTCACGACTTGAAGTTTACCATCTTCGCCCTCCGCATCTTCATCTCCATTTGAACAGGCTACTAATGTCAGTATTCCGATAAGCAAAATTGTAAAATAAAATCTCTTCATCCACTCTCCTCCTCTTCCTTCTCTGTCGTTTTATTTATTAATTTAAGAAGACGCTTTTTTGACCATTTTTAATTTCTTCCATAGTAATCCATGCTTCGGTGAAAATATAAAAGCAATGAGAAACATCACTGTAGCAACGACAACAATCGTCGCTCCAGAGGCTAAATTATAAGTAAAGCTAAAATATAGCCCGATGATTGCTGAAAGTACGCCAAATGTTGAAGCTAAAAATATCATCGTTGGTAATCGATCGACGAGTAAATAGGCGGTTGCTGCTGGCGTAATTAACATCGCAACGACTAAAATAATTCCAACAGTTTGTAACGATGCGACCGTTACTAACGTCAGTAATGTCATTAAAAAATAGTGAATCCATTTAACAGGTAAACCGTATGCTTTCGCCATCGTCTCATCAAAGGATGTAACGAGTAACTCTTTATAAAAAAGAGTGACTAATAAAATGACCGCAATACCAATGCCAATAGTTAACCACATATCTGTTGACCGAACTGCTAACACATTCCCGAACAATATATGATATAAATCGGTACTACTGTTCATCATCGTAATCATAATGATTCCAAGGGCAAAGGCAGCCGTAAACATAATACCAATCGAAGTATCATTTTTAATCCGACTATTTTGACTGACAAAGCCGATTGCAATCGCTGTAATAATTCCTGTAATGACTGCGCCGATAAAATAGTTAATCTTCAACATATACGATAAAGCGACACCTGGTAAAACCGCATGAGAAATCGCATCACCCATTAAAGCTAACCCTCTTAATATAATGAAACAGCCAATCACACCACAAATTAAACCGACGACGACTGATGTTAATAATGCCTTTTGTAAAAAATTATATTCAAATAATGCTTCAATGAAGGGCATGGTCCCCAACTCCAATCTCATTCAAAAACGCAAATTGACCTTGATACGCCTTTTTAATTTTTTCGTATTGGAAAACGTCATCTACATTTCCATAGTCAATTAATTGCTTATTAATTAAAATCACTTGATTAAAATATTCCTTTACTTTACTTAAATCGTGGTGGACAACGAGCAACGTTTTTCCTTCCTCACTTAACTCTTTAAGAATATTTACGATTGCCTCTTCACTCGTTACATCAATGCCGACAAACGGTTCATCGAGAAATAAAATATCTGCCTTTTGGGCAATCGCTCGAGCTAAAAATACCCGCTGCTGCTGTCCGCCCGATAATTCACCGATTTGCCTTTTACTAAAGCTTTCCATTCCAACTCGTTTCAAACATTCAAACGCCCATTTTTTATCTTCCTTTTTTGGACGACGAAATATTTTTAAATTCGGATACGTCCCAAGAAGAACCGTTTCAAGTACGGTAATTGGAAAATCCCAATCAATATTATTTCGTTGCGGCACATAAGCGACTTTTTTTCTCGCATCGTTCACATTTTTTCCTAATATTTTAATATCGCCCTTATCTTTAGGTATTAAATGAAGGATTGCTTTCAAAAAAGTCGTTTTTCCCGCTCCATTCGGCCCAATCACTCCGACGATATTACCTTTTTTTACAGATAGACTAATTCCTTTTAACACTTCTTCCCCATAATATGAAACATGAAGATCGTTCACTTCAATAGCGCGATTCGTCATAATTATCACCTCTCTTAATTGATTGATTGCTATATTTTTCAATAAATAACGATTAAAAGCTAATTCCTTCAAATTAACTAGCGTTGACGACAAAAAGTTGCGTATGGTAAAAATATATGCCCCCACTCACAAAAAGTCAACTATTTTTAATAAAAAACATGAAAAAATTTTCCCATTAAAAAAAGCTTGCTAACTCTCTGTACAATGAAGAGAAGTTAACAAGCTTTCTGATTAAAAATAACGGATTAATCATCTTGATGAAAAATTCGAAACCGTTCCCATACGTCTTCTAGCTCTTCAAAATGGTTTTCAATGTCATGACGTTTCCGTTTTCCAATTGCAACGAGCATAGCGTTAATTAAACTAAGCGGGGCAACGAAGGAATCGATAAACGATGGCATATCGCTTCTTGCACAAAGAAAAACATCTGAAAAAGGGATGAGTGGCGACAAACGGTTATCGGTAATCGCAATCACTTTCGCTCCCCGATCCTTCGCAAAGGAAACCGCCTCAACGGTATTTCGCGTATATCTAGCAAAGCTAAGTCCAATAACTACGTCATCTTCATTTAACCGAAATAATTTTTCAGATATACCGTGGGGGTTTCGGATTAACTCTGCATTTTCCAATAAAACATCAAAATAAAATTCTAAAAAGGAGCCGATTGAAACAGCACTTCGATTCGCAATAATGAAAACGCGCTTCGCCTGAACGATATAATCAACGGCACGGTTAAAATCATTAATATTTAGCTGGCTAGCCATCGATTGAATCCGTTCGACCTCTTCTTGAAACATTTCAAATACGGCTTGGTCTTCTTTTTCATAAACATCATCAGAAATTTTTAATCGCTCTACTGTCGTTAATTGTCTTTTCACAGCTTCTTGAAGGGCTTTTTGAAATTCAGGATACCCAGAATAGCCTAAAAAGGTTGCAAAACGAACGACTGTCGCTTCACTCACTCCTGTTTCTTTTGCTAATTCTAGCACTGTAAAAAACGGGACTGATTCCATATGACGAATGACGTATTTAGCAATTTCACGCTGGGATTTACTCATGTTTGGTAAATTTTCAGAAATGACATGGTATACATCATCTGGCATCGAATCAGCCCCTTTTAATTAACGGAATAATCTATTGAGTACTTTTTTATGCGCATCGACGGTTTTTTGAAGGTCATCTTCGGTGTGAGCCGTACTAAGCGAATAACGGTTCATCGGTTTTGTATAAATTCCTTCATTTAATAACTCATAGTCGATTGTTTTCCTCAATTCCATATTAGCATATTTTAAATCACGGTAATTTTTAATTTTTTTATCTGTGAGAACGATATTAAAAATACTCCCCATTCCGATCGTTTGCATGTCGATCGAATAGTTATAGTAAAGCATTTCAAGCTCATGACGAAGCTTTTCTGTATTTGAGATAAGCTTTTTCATCGTATTATCTTGCTCGAGCACAGTAATCGTAGCAAGACCTGCTGCTAAAACGACTGGGTGTCCATTATACGTCCCACTATGAAACATAATATCATTTTTTTCATTATTTTTCATATTCGCAATTAATATATCATGTCCTCGATCAGGTGACATCGTTTCCATAATCTCTTTTTTACCACCGACAGCACCAACTGGGAAGCCACCGCCTAACACTTTTCCTAAAGCTGTTAAGTCTGGCTCGATATGATAAATCGATTGCACACCACCAACAGTCATTCGAAACCCGGTTTTAACTTCATCAAAAATAAGCAGAATACCTAATTCCTCTGTTATTTGCCGCAAGCTATACATGAAATCCGCCGTCGCAGGAATAAATCCACCTTGAATCGGCTCTAAAATAACAGCAGAAATTTCATCTTTATTTTGGCGGAGTATTTTTTCAGTGCCCTCTATATCGTTGAATGGAAGGACGACGGTATTTTTAAGATCTTCTTTAGAAACCCCTTTTGATTCAGCAACCGCGTTTGGACTAGCCGCATCCCCCGCCTCATCATAATTCGGATTCACACTAACAAGTACCTCATCATAACCACCGTGGTAATGTCCTTCAAACTTGGCAATCTTCTCTTTTCCCGTAAACGCCTTCGCAAGTCGAATCGAAAGTAATGTCGCTTCTAGCCCTGAGTTTGTAAAACGAACTTGATCAATGCTTGGGAATAAGTCAACTAATTTTTTCGCCATATCAATTTCTAATTGATGGGGTGCCCCAAAAATAAACGTACCTAATTCTTTAAACAAGTTTGTCGTCGCTTCATTCACATACGGATTTCCGTGACCTAACGCAAGTGCCCCGTAGCATAATAAATAATCAATATACTCATTACCATCCACATCAACTAATTTACTTCCATTTGCGTATTTCATGACGATTGGGTGAGGCTCAAAATATTTTATATTCGCACTCACACCACCTGGGATGACTTTTTTCGCATCCTCAAACATTTTATAAGACTCGTTGAACCTTTGAACATTACTTTCGCTCTCGACAACTTGACTTTGCATTTTTTCTCACCTTTCATATTAAAATGAAATTTTTATTTCACTTAATGTTATTATATGATAGTTTCATTTCAATATCCACCCTTTTTGTAATAAAAATTTCAAATAGGGCGGTGTTTATGTTTTGTTTGGATTTTGATGAAATATTAATTTCACAAATGGGGTGAAAATACTCTATTTGGAATCTCGGGATGTAAGGGGATTGGTGGATGTGCGGAAGTTTTGGGGGAGGAGTTGATCTGGCCTGCACATGAAAAATTGATTTCTGCAGTCGCATCGGAAGTGCACGGAGCTTTTTCGAATGCGTGGAAATGTGGAATTACTAGGATTTACGTGAAACTACACTAAATTTTAGGGAGCATAGCTAAACGTTTAGCTATGCTCCCTCTTTATTCTAAATACCCCAATCCATCATTAATCGTTTTTTAAACTCGTTTACTTGATCCTCTCCTAATCGTTCAGCGATATTATTTTCTAGCTCCTTTTTAATCGCATTATTTTCATTCATGCATTTTATTCCAAGCTCGGTCAAATTAACCGCTTTAACTCTTTTATCGTGCTCAACGTTTTTTACTTCAACAAGCTTCTTTTCCTCTAACATTTTAATAAATTTATGGGTTGCTTGCCGTGTAACATGGACGCGCTTTGTCACATTCGAAATTGTCGTTTCTCCTTTTTCCTGATAAATTTTCGATAAAATATACCATTCTGAATTCGATATATTCATTTCGCTTCGTTCATTCCAAATTTGCTCTGTTAACTTACGAAGCTGAATATGTCGCTCATGTATTAAATCAATTAAATTTGCTGAATTCAAGTCTACACCTACCAACTGTCTTTCTATTTTTACTGCATCTAATATATTAAACATTACGCAGAATGTCAATTAAGTTGACATTTTTGAATGAAAGACGTATGATAGAGTTAGTATATTAGGCGCTAATTGCCTGCTAAGGAGATAATCATATGTTTAAAGTTGGAGATTTAATTGTTTATGCAGAGCACGGGATCTGCCGGATTGATGATATTACGGATCAAACTTTTTCAGGTATTACTAGAGAATATTACATCCTCCACCCGATTAAAAATGATCAAAACTTAACGATTAGCGTACCAGTAAACATTAAAAATTCTTCCATGCAAAATATTATGGATAAAGATGAAGCAGAAGACATTTTAAAAGTTATGGAAACTGAAGAAGTTGAGTGGATTGAGAAGCTCCAAGATCGAAACCGACAGTATACGAAAATTGTAAATACCGGCGATCGGGAAGAAATTGCTCAAGTGGCTCGTACTTTAATTAAAAAGAAACGGGAAATTGAAGAAGAAGGTAAAAAGTTCCCAGAAAATGACCGTACTTTACTTGAAACGATTGAAAGTATTTTATTTGAAGAAATAGCTATAGCCCTTGATACAACACCGAATAAAATAACACAACGAATTGAAAATATCATTTTTAATTAATATTAATTAAATCGACCACCCGAATGAATGGATGGTCGATTTTTTTGTTTATTCTTCATCACTACCACGGTAACGTTTATACGGTAGCGGATTCCACGTTCGATAATTTAAATCGTTCTCATCTAACGGTTTAGATAAATCATCGAATATTTTTCGCGCCACTTCAAGCTCCCGTTCTGCCTCATCTTTATCCTGATACATAAATTCATCGGATGCTTTTTCTGATGCTGTACTCACTTTTTCTTCTAAATTGCTAACGACCATCTCCTGCCCTTTATGAATGGACTTTCTTGCTTCAGTCACCCATTCAGGCTGAGTTGAACGGAGCGTATCTGTCACATAACTAAACTCATTGAATATATCTTTGTAAATTCGGTCGGCATTTTCCCGCACGTCTAAAATGGCTTCTTCTAAATCTTCTATCGTTAATTCAGTCACTTCCAATGGTTTGTTACGAGGTGAGCCGCCAATTCGCTTATGTTTTAAATAATATGGGAAAATACTTTTAATCGTTTTTCCGACAGGGTTAATCGCCTCATTATTTTCATCGATTCCCTTCGGCTGAATTCCTTGCATAGCGATGCGCGCCGATTCAGGACGAACAATCTCTTTCGGTGGTAACACACCATAACGAAGTAACTCTCTAATGCCTGTTCCTGAAATATTAATTCGATATTTAGTATCATGCGGACAAGTTTGCTCTGTTGCTAAACTATCACAGCGCGTACAATAAAACACTTCATGGAAAAGTCGAACGTCAATGCCTAGCTCTTCTGGTGTAAATTCGTCAAAAATCGTATGACTCGCGTATTTATCATAGTAATCACCAATTCCTGCATGATCTCGTCCAATTAAAGCATGGGTACAACCATAATTTTTCATAATTAACGCATGTAATACCGCTTCCCGCGGGCCAGCAAAAATATACGTCACTCGAAGTGGAGCAAGAACCGTTCTTTCTTTCGGGTAATATTGCTCAAGAACACTTCTATAAGCTAACACTCGAAATTCATGTCGTGTATATTCACGTTTTGCCATTTCTACGAGAGGTTGTACGAATATACCATCGAGCTCTTCTAGCGCATTACGGTGAATATATTCGTGACCCCGGTGAAGGGGATTGGCTCCCGTAATAAACCCGCCGACAGAATTAAATTTTTTGTCTTCATAAAATAATTTCCACGTATCTTTCGGTTCCATTCGTAAGCTTTCAAACGGTCCCCAATTAACCCGTCTTAATAATTGAATCGGTCCACCTAATGCAGTATCTCCCATCCGGCGGTAAATCGCATCGACACCTGGATGATTCCGATCAGTCGTTCCGAATAAATGCTGCGCTCGAAATTCTCGGTCGTATTCAAAAATATCATCACATTTTAAAATCGCAACAGTTTCCCTTGTTTCATCAACTAAAGCGACTTCATCCCCTTCAGATAACTCGCTAATAATCTCTTTGTTTCGATTACCAATCGGCGCAAAGCTTAACGGTACTGGCCAAACAACACCATTCGCTAGCCGACCATCCGTTAACACAGATTTATAATCCTCTTCTACCATAAAACCTACATTTGGTGATAAAACTCCAGTTGCAATCATTTCCAATGTAATGACCGCTTCTAAATCAACCATAATTTTAGGTAATGTTTTCGCTCTTTCTTTTGCTTCTTCTAATTCCTCACCGACTAAAACTTGATTAACAAGCTTTCCTCCGTGTGGCTGCTGTGGAAATTGGTCAAATTGTAATTCTTTACTCATGTTACCTCCCCTTTTCTACCTAATTGTAATTTAAATATATATGAAGTTATCCACTTTAAAATGATAACGCTTACAAATAAGTTCTAAATTAAAATGCCTCTTTCCTCCTTTTTACCAATTTTATTGTCTATTATAAAAGTGGCCATTGTGTGAACAATTGCCTTATATTCATTTTAACATAACATTTCAAAAAATATGAGGAAGTCTGATAATTTATTTTATTTTTTATTGTAAAAAAATAGCTTGCCGAAACTATCGACAAGCTACAAAAAATCAAAGGCACTTGTTAACTCGCTACATCCCGCTTAGTAAATACGAGCCAAGTTAACATGGTGAAAATAACAAAATATATAAAGAGTACCGTAACAGAGAACCCAAGCGTCATTCCCTCTATTAATACATTTCCTGTTACGTATTGTTTTAAATCAATGTTAGCGAATAAAATATATTTTACCCAATCATAATTTTGAAATGCTTGAACAAAAATATTACCACCCATTAATAGAAAGATTCCAACCCCAACAGCAAGGGAACTACTCTTGAAAATAGTCGAAATCATAAATGCAAGAGTCGTCATCATAATAAGATTAACAACTTTATAGCCATAATCGGTTATCACTTCACCTAATATCGGAACGTGTTGAAATCCATCATTTTTCAAAACAACGATATCTGGATTTAGCCCTTCAAATCCGAAAAAGATTGCACCAGCGAGTAAGGAACTGAGGAGTAAAAATATCATTGTAACAAAAGCGAAAATGAATACACTTAAAAATTTACTTAATAAAATTTTCGAGCGTGAAATCGGACGGATTAATAGTAGTTTAATTGTGCCCCATTTATATTCATTAGAAATAATTCCCGCTCCGATAATAATCGTAAATAGACTAATGATTGACACGAGGCCTGCATTTTCTAACGTATAGCTCCACGCCCCATAATTTAAAGGTTTAATATCATTTTCTATATGGTAATTGTTTCGTTCTACAAGTTCACCGTAATATAATGAAAAGTATTCCGAATCAGAGGAACTTGATATATCCCCTAAGTACATATCATTTTCTTCTTGTAATTGTTCCTTCCAATTATCTGTATAAGTTGTTGATAATTCATCATCTAAAGTATGAACTAAAAAGGCGCCACCTAAAACGATTAAAAACAAAAATCCATACATCACCCAAGTTACTTTTCGAACATAAATTTTAAACAATTCATTGTAAACGAGTTTTAGAAAGTTACTCAATGATATTCCCTCCCGTCAATTCTAAAAACTGATCTTCTAATGTCGCTTTAACACCTGTGACACCGTAGATTGAAATTTCGTGCTCCACGAGATGTCTTACAATAGCGGGAATATCTTTTCGCTGTAATTCTGTAATTAATTGATCCCCTTCTTTAACAACGTCAATGTTTTTCTCTTTTAATAGCTTAATGGTTTGATCAATTTGTTCAACGTCAAAAATAACTTTAATGGCTGTTTTCTCAACCGTCTCCTCATCACCTTTAACAGTTTGTTCAGTAATGAGTTCACCATGCTTAATAATACCAATTCGATCGCAAATCAGTTCAATTTCCGAAAGTAAATGACTCGAAATAATAACGGCCACATTTTCTTCGACAGCTAATTTTTTTATGTAATTTCTAATTTCCCGCATTCCAGCTGGGTCAAGTCCATTTGTAGGCTCGTCCAAGATTAAAACTTTCGGTCGATGCAAAATCGCTTGAGCAATTCCTAAACGTTGGCGCATACCGAGTGAATATTTACCGACCTTTCCATGAATTACTTTCTTTAAGCCAACGAGTTCAATTACTTCTTCAATTCTTTCTTCTGGCACATCATCATACATTCTTGCAAAATGCCGTAAATTTTGCATCCCAGTCATAAAAGGATAAAGTTCAGGATTTTCGACGATCGCCCCAATGTGTTTCGCTGCTTCCTTGTAATCATCCTTTATACTTTTACCTAAAACTTTAATATCGCCAGCTGTTAATTTCATCAAACCGACGATAAGGCGGATCGTTGTCGTTTTACCAGCCCCATTCGGCCCGATAAAACCATACACCTCCCCTTCATTGACCGTAAGACTTACATTTTTAATAATTTCCTTCTTACCGATCTTTTTTTGAACGTTTTCTAATCGTAATGCAATTTCACTCATCAAAGTCCCTCCCTCTATATTTGTACGAATGAGCTATCGAAATGTTTCACTCATTTTTTAATTAGTCATTCAAACTAGTTTAATCAATATTTTTTAGAATTTAACTATTACAAGTGTGACTATTTTAGACCTTTCTTTAACTTACGGGCTAACGTTTCTTTTCTCGAAATATACTTTTCTAAATAATCATAACATAAGAATAACGTTT